>CP002084.1:1580000-1686510 GCA_000143165.1 Dehalogenimonas lykanthroporepellens BL-DC-9 | reverse complement strand
TTACTGCCGACCGTTATTGGTAAAGCTGTTTCCAAAAATAATAAAGGGTGATACAATCCCGCATAGGAAAATGGTACCGGAAAAAAAACCGACGATAGTATTCATGGGAACCCCTGACTTCGCCGTCCCCGCCCTCGAAGGACTGGCCGGAGAAGGGTATGATGTCGTGGCGGTATATACCCGACCGGACGCCCCTTCCGGACGCGGTCGCAACCTGACGGCCTCACCGGTGAAACACCGGGCCGAATCTCTCAGGTTGGCGGTGCGCCAGCCGGGTTCACTGCGTTCCCCCGAAGAACTAGAGCGACTGGCCGACCTTCAGCCTGACCTGGTGGTTGTAGCCGCCTACGGCCTCATCCTGCCTTCACCGGTGTTGGCAATCCCCCGGCTGGGCTGTATCAATATTCATGCCTCGCTGTTACCCCGCTACCGGGGCGCCTCGCCGGTTGCCGCCGCCATTGCCGCCGGAGACCGCTTCAGCGGCGTCAGCATCATGAAAATGGATAAAGGCATTGATACCGGTGATGTCTATACCCGGGCGCAGACCCCGATATTCGCTCATGACACCACCGGTTCACTGACCGGTCGTCTGGCCATCATCGGGGCCGCCCTGACGCTGGATGTCCTGCCGCAGATATTATCGGGAACAATAAAACCCCACCCCCAACCGACCGATAACGTCAGTTACGCCCCGATGCTGACCAAGAAAGCCGGACTGATCGACTGGTCAGAGCCAGCCGAGGTCATCTGGCGACGCATCCGGGCTTTGCAACCCTGGCCGGGAGCCACGACCCGGTGGGGCGACCGGCCAATAAAGCTACTGGAAACGATACCATTGAATATTCCTGCTGACAAACCTCCGGGCACTATCGTGACCGGAAATCCGGACATGGCGGTTCCCTGGGCGGTCAGCACCGGTGCCGGCCTGCTGGGCATCGTCCGGTTACAATCAGCCGGGAAACGCCCGGCAACCGGAGCCGAGTTTCTGCGGGGACAGAGAAACCTGATTGGATCCATCTTCAATTGACCGAATAAAAGCCGCTTTCAAGTCCGGCCGGCGCGACAGTGAGGAATATATCACCCGCAAGACAGATGGCCGGGTTATCAAAGTTGTCTACTACGCGGTTCGTAACAATGACGGCTCTTACCTGGGGATGCTGAAAACCGCCTGGATAATCTCCCCCGAAGTATCAGTAACGGATGCCGGTTGATAACTCAGCCTATTTCCTGATTCTGAACGGTACCGCTCTGCCGGCGCTGGGAGCGCTGTTTGCGGCTTTTTACTTCTACCATTGACGGTGTCTGCTCAACGACACCCCGGCACCGAAAACCAGGGGCGTGTTCATCGGGCTGGCCCGCGATTACTTGAACGAGATCGACACCTAATACCGCACCCGTTTGGAAATCATCCCCGACCGCTGGCTGGGAAGGCTGGCCGTTTTCAAACCAAGAGAGCTACCCGTGGCTCAGGATTTCGAGCGGGCCGAAGTCAAGGTAAACCTGGCCGATTGACGGCAATTAAATCAGTCCCGCCAGTTTCAAAGTGATCCAGCCGATACCGGCGGCCACTGCCAGCGGCGGCAGAGCCGGTGTCGGGCCGCCCTTGAAGAAGATTTTCTGAACCGGGTAGACCGCCATCAATCCCAACAGGAGACAGCCCCCCATGAACAGGGCGGCGAGGATTCCAGCCTCAGCCAGAACCGCCACCATGACGATGAGGGAAAAACCAACGTCGCCGCCGCCCAGGAGAGAAACGTCCCGGTCGGATTTTTCATCGAGGTTAATATCATTCACCCCGAGCCGCCAGCCGGCCCGGTCCACAGGGTAAATGAAGGCCGGCACCACTTCAACACCGGTAAGCTTACCGACCATCCACATCATGTGCCCGGACCTTACTGAAATCAGGTCATAAATCGATAGTGCCACCATGATGAGCACCGCCGTTCCGGGCGACAACAGTATCCCGAAAACCGCCCCATAACCGGCCAGAGCGATGCCCAGCAGAAGATTGTGAAGCCAGATTCGGCCCCACACCAGCCAGGCAACGGCGCCCGAAGCGGCGATAATCCCGGCCGGCCAGGGCGTCAGAACCAGTCCCAGGACGACGAACACGCCCCAGCCGAAAAGCGCCAGGAAAAGGCCCTTAGCCGCCAACCGGACCATCCGAAGCGGCAGAAATGCCAGTACCAGGCTCATCACGGCCACCGCGCCAAAGAAATAAATCAAGGGCCAGCCGGCGGATACTTCCGGCAGGCCGATGCCTTCGTCCTCCAGAAAACGCAGTTGTCCCCTGGCTGTCAGTACCGCCAAAGCGGCACACAGTACCAGTGTCAGTCCGCTGGCCAGCATCGGTTTGGTCTTCACCTGGTCACTATCACCTCTCCTGTTTATAGGTATAACGTCAGAGTCAACGGGAGGTTTTATGCCTCCCGGATGATTCCATCGGTACGGAACATTTCCAGGGCCTCACCGACGGCGAATAACGAACCGGTGACCGCCACCAGTCCTTCGTCCCCGGCGATTGCCCGGGCGCTCTTCACGGCGTCTTTAACGCTGTCGGCTGTTCTGACATCGGCCGATGCCGGGCGGAAAGCATCGGCCAGACGTCCTGCCGGCATGGCCCGCGGGTGCCGGGTGGCAACAGCAATGACCACATCGAAAAAGGGAGCCAGCGGCTCAGCCATGCCTGCAACGTCCTTGTCGGCGGAAACGCCGATGACCAAAACCGCCGGCCTCGGCCGATCGAGGAGCATGGACCTCAGCGAACCGACGAACTCCGCGGCGGCCGCCGGGGTATGAGCCCCGTCGATAATGGTCCAGGGTCGACGGGACACAATTTGAAACCGGCCAGGCCAGACGACGGCGGCCAGCCCGGACTCGATATCGGCTTTTTCAAGTTCAAGCCCCCGGTCGGCCAGCGTTTCCAGGGCCTGGAGCGCCACCGCGGCATTCAGCCGCTGATAACCGCCCAGCAGTGGTAGATTCACCCGGTAAGTATCCCGCTGTCCGGTCACGATGAACGACTGCCGGTCGCCGGTAACGACCGAGGGTGTCAGAAGGGACAGGTCAACGGTAACCAGCTGAGCGTTTCTTTCAGCGGCGACCTGCTCGATGACCGCCAGGGCTTCCGGGGGCTGAGGCGCACTCACCACCGGGACTCCGGGCTTGATGATGCCGGCTTTTTCACCGGCGATCGCCGCCAGGGTATGACCGAGAACTTCGGTATGTTCCAGGCCGATGCTGGTCAGCACCGTCAGTTCCGGCAAAACGACATTGGTGGCATCCAACCGACCGCCCAATCCGGTTTCGATAACCTGCCAGACGGCGCCGCGCCCGGCGAAAAACATAAAGCCAAGCGCTGTCATGACCTCGAAGACGGTCAATCTGCCGTACCGGGGTGATGCGTTGATTTCGGTCACCAGAGGCCGCAGGACGCCGATACCGGCAACGAATTCCTCCGGAGTCATATCGCTACCATCAACCTTGAAACGCTCCGTAGTTTCCGACAGATGCGGCGAGGTGTACAAACCGGTGCGATAGCCGGCCCGGCTCAACACCGCCGCTATCATGGCCGCGGTCGAACCCTTACCCTTTGAGCCGGCGATATGGACGGTACGAACTTTGAGATGAGGATTGTCCAGCCTTTCCAGAATCAGGGCGACCCGGCGCAGATTGAAATTGGCCGGGTTGCGCGGCAAGCCGGCAGTTTCATAATCAACCAGTCCGTAGAGCCAGTCAAGGGCACTCTGGTAAGAGGTATCCGTCATCGGTTACCCGCTGTTCAGCGACGAGCCGCCGCTGACATTGACGTCTCCGATTACCGGGTTACCAAAATAGCGTAATGAGGAAGCACCCGAAAGCGTCACATCCAGCCGGCCGCCAGCGCGTACCGAGCCGGTGGTGGCGCCGGAGAAATCCAAACCGATATTGCCGGCAGTAAATTCCTTCAAGGCCACAGTCGAAGCCCCGGAGCCGGTGACCGTAAGCCCACCGCCTGAACCACTCAGTTCCAGAGTCGAGGCGCCGGAGATATTGAAGGACCCTTCACCAGAATTGACATCACCGGTCAGGCGGGAAGCACCGGATACCTGTAGTGTCAGTTCACCCGTGGTCATATCGGTCAGGTGAATCTGGCTGGCACCGGAAGCGGTCAGGTTCAGAGCATGGGTGAATTCGAAGCCGGAAATGGTGGCTTCAGAAGCGCTGGTAATCTCGGCGCTGAAAATGTCGGGCATGGTCACCCGCGCCTTGAGAGAAGCGAAGGTATAACTGCCGCTTTTCAAGCGAAGGCTCAGCGTATCGCCGACCCGGCTCAGGTCAAGATAATCGAAGAGGTTCTCGTTAGTGGTAACACTCACGGAGAATTCATCCGACCGGGCAACCGTCACCTCGAAGGCGCTGGATACCTGCAAACGGGTGAAGCTGTCGAATTCGAAGTCCCGGGTTTCCACCGGCCCCCGGCCGACGATACTGCCGACGGTGAAACAGCCGGCGGCTGTGGCCGCCAGAACAGTGACGAGAACGATAACCAGCACTTTTCGATACATGTCATGCCTCCCGGAACCGATAGAACCTATATTCCTGAAATTATACAAAGGACGGCGCCTGCCGTCATCATACCGCGGTATGGTTTCGGACTGGTCGCAAGTTCAGGTAGCTGTCGGCTATTTCCGGGCCAGTGACGAGGCGCCGGTGACCTTGACGTCGCCCAGGGACGGCGCGCCTGTCCAGCGCAGACTGGAAGCCCCGGTAATGTCGGCATCCAGCCGACCCTGGATATCAACCGTCAGGGTAGACCCTCCGCTCAGCTTGGCAACGGTGTCTCCCGCGGTCAGCTTCTCCAGACTGGCATGAGAGGTGCCGGACAGATCGACCACCAGGTTCTGCACCCTGCCGGAGAGTTCAAAGAACGAAGCGGCGCCGCCTTCCAGCCTAAGTTGACCGCATTCAATGTCACCGGTCAGCCGGGAAGCGCCGGCCAGTTCAGCGACAAACACTTCACGACCGGTAAAACCGGTCATCCGGCCCCGCGTGGCCGCCGCCAGTTTGACTGATTCCAGCTCCGGCATGGTGACCAGCAACTTTGGTGACGAAACCTGCTTGAACAGCAGACCCAAATGGCCCAGCCGGGTCTGGAAACGAGCTTTGAGCAGAGAACCGGTGACCCCGATGTGGACTTCGTTGACAATTTCGGCAGAGGCTTCCAGCACCACCTCGAATGCCGCCCCCTGTCGGATTTCGACCTGCATGGCGTTACGCACTTCGACGGCCGTGAAACCTTCGAGTTCGAATTTCTTCTGCGGCATAGACCACCTCCCACCGAATTTCCCCCTGATTATAACATCACCGACAAGAGAAACGCTTGAAACGCCAGGCCGTAGCCTGAAAAAATCTCTTGTAATAGTCCTAGTACATAAGATATAATACCGCACAGTTGAACGGTTAAAACCGGTTGGGAGGTAGTCTCCGTGGAAGAAACCAGATTCCCCAGTTGCCAGGTATGTAAATCCGGTGACCTGGTGCCGCTGTCGGACTTCGGCAATCAGGGCGCGGCCATCCATTATAAAGCCTGGGTTTGCACCAATCCGGAATGCGGGTATAATCTAAAAATCCGCAATGGAGATGTGTATATCAACGAACCCATCGGCAACGGTTCCAACAACATGCGGCAACGCAACCCGGTTAACTATTAGTCCCCGCTCAAGGGTGCCCCGATGTTAGGCCGGCTGTTGGGCGGTCAGGACAGGCTACTCAATTTTTTCTTTCCCCGATACTGCCTGGGTTGCGGACGTGAGGGCGCCTATTTCTGTCAGAGCTGTCGCCGGGACCTGCCCTTTCAACTGCCTCCTTTCTGCCCCAGATGCGGCAAGGGATTGGACCATCACCCCTCCTGCGACGACATCGCTCCGGAACTGACCGCCCTGCATTCCGTCTTCCGCTTCGAAGGCGTCATCAAGAAGGCGGTGCACCAGTTCAAGTACAATAACCTTCGCGATCTGGCCGGCCCGCTGGGCGGCTATCTGGCCGAATATATGAAACTCCATGACCTGACGGCGGATGCCCTGGTGCCGGTGCCTCTGCACAAGTCCCGGCTTCGGGAACGCGGCTACAACCAGTCCGAACTGCTGGCCATCATGATTCACCGCCTGACCGATACCCCGGTGTTCGTCGATACTCTCAGGAAGACGAGGTCTACCCGGCCGCAGGCCGAAAGCCAGTCCGTAACCGACCGCCGGAATGCTGTTGCCGATGCTTTTCGGTGCTATAATAGTAGCCTGACAGGCCGGAGCGTTATCCTGATAGACGATGTCGCCACCTCCGGGGCCACCCTCAACGCCTGCGCCCGGGCGCTGACAGCCGGCGGAGCGGCTGAGGTCAGAGCCTTAACGCTGGCCCGCGAAATCTAACCATCGTAAGGAGGCCGTAATGGAAATCATCATCACCGCCAGAAACCTGACTTTGGCCGAATCCACCCGGAAACAGATAGAGCGGAAATTCACCAAGGTCGGCCGTCACCTGCCCCAGGCCCAGGAACTGAAACTGGAAATAACCGAGCAGTCCACCAAATCCGCCAGAGACCGTTTCGTGGCTAAAGCCACCCTGGACGTCCGCGGGCCGATCATCAACGCCGAGAGCCGCGCCGAAAGTCTGCCCAGCGTCATCGACCAGCTGGTCGAGGTGCTGGATCGTCAGGCCCAGGATTTCAAGAACAAATCTGCCGGGTTCGACCGGGAGACCGGGCGGCGCGCCGCGCCGGAACTGACCGGCGCCGGTGAAAACACACAACCGATAATCCGCATGGAGCATTACGCCACCAAACCGATGTCCGTCGATGAAGCGGTGGCCGTGCTGAACGGTAGCCGGGAAGATTTCCTGCTCTTCCGCAATGACCTCGGCGAGGTCAACCTGTTGAGACGAGACGGCGACAACCGGTTTATCCTGACTGTCAGCGAAGCCGCGTAAGTGAGCCGATAGGCTTGAGCGTGACTAAATCCAGGAACCGGTTACTGACCCTGGACGGCTTGGCGCTGATTTTCATCGCCGCGGCACTGCAACGCCGACGGGAAGAGGAAAAATAAAAACGGAGGCTGTCGTCATGAAGAACCGGAACCCCGATTCCCGCTTTGATGTCATCGAAACCGCCGCCGGCTGGACCGGCGTCGAGGTCACCGAAAAAGGCGTCCGCCGCCTGACCCTGCCGGCTGAAAACCGCCAGGCGGCCATCGAAGCGCTGGGCATCGAGGAAAAGGATATTACTCATGAAGCCGGCGGTGCCGGACTGGTCGACCGGCTGAAGCATTTCTTTCTGGGCGAACCGGTTGTTTTCCGGGAAGGGCTTGACCTGAGCGAGGCTACCGACTTTCAGCGCGAGGTCTACTCAGCCGCCTGCCGGATACCTCACGGGCAGACGGCTTCCTACGGGGAACTGGCCAAAGTCATCGGCAGGCCCGGGGCCGCCCGGGCTGTCGGCCGGGCGCTGGGCGCCAACCCGGTGCCGGTCATCATTCCCTGCCACCGGGTAGTGGGAGCCGACGGCTCACTGACCGGTTTCACCGGCGGACTGGAAACCAAGCGGAAACTGCTGGAACTGGAAAAGAAGAACCGGCCGTAACCGCAGTCAGACCGCCCGCCGCAGAGTCTGGAACTCCGCCTGGTATTTTTCCAGCAGACCTTCCGAAGCCAGGGAGTGATAGCAATTGTCGCCGATTATTATGTGGTCCAGCGCCCGGATATTCATGGTGGCGGCGGCAAAGACCAGGTCACGGGTAATGTCCCGGTCCTGACGGCTGGGCGCCGGCACCCCCGAAGGGTGATTATGAACGAAGATCATGGCCGCGGCTCCCAGCCGGAGCGCCCGCTCCACCACTTCCCTCACCCAGACGACCGAGGCGTTGACCGTCCCCTGGGACATTTCGGCGATTTCCATGATACGGTTCTGACTGTTCAGATACAGCACCTTGAAAACTTCCTTCCTGAGGCCGGACATGGAGGAGTACAGGTAGTCATACACCACCTGGGGGGTGGCACAGGAATCGGGAAACTCCTGCTGTTCCGCCCGTTCCCGGAGTAATTCCCGGGCAACCTCGGCCACCAGCCGGATAGCTGTGCTGTTGACCGGACCGATACCCGGCACCTGAGTCAACTCCTCCACCGGGGCTTCCAGCACCCCGCGCAGACTCTTGAAACGAGCCAGGGCCGCCTTGGCTGACGGCTTACAGTCACGTTGCGGGGTACTCAGTGTCAGCAGGAGTTCCACGATTTCATAATCATGGAAACCGTTCAGGCCACCCTTATTGAAACGCTCACGCAGACGGCTACGGTGACCGGTGGCTGAATCAGGCTGGTTTTTGGGTTTTTCTGACATGAACGGGTTGTTTATACCACTTTTGGCCGCCGTCCTGCCAGTCATATTTTCAGGACTAGTTCTTTGGTACCTAGCGCCGCTACCGGCTCATGCCTTATAATGCCGGCATGTACAATAAAGAACGTGTTGCCGCAATCATAGCCGCTGCGGGTCGCAGTGAACGCATGCAGGGAGTGGATAAGATATTCACCCCCCTTGGCGCCCGGCCGGTACTTGCCCGGGCGGTATTCCCCTTCGAGTGCGCCGAAGCCGTCGACCGGATTATCGTAGTACTCAATGAGGACAGTCTGCAAGCCGGCGAGGCCCTGGCCGATTATGAAAAATGGTCCAAGGTGACCGACATCATCGCCGGCGGCGACCGCCGCCAGGATTCAGTGCAGAATGCCCTGAACACCCTGGCTGATGACGGTATCGAGTGGGTCATCATCCACGACGGCGCCCGACCGCTGGTCAAGGTGGAGCAGATAGAGGACGGTCTGAAAGCCGCCCAGAACACCGGCGCCGCCGTTTGCGCCGTACCGGTGACCGATACCATCAAGCTGGCCGGGGATAACGGCTACGTCAAGGAAACCCCTGACCGGGAGCGGCTGTGGAGCGCCCAGACGCCTCAGGTTTTCCGTTACGACCTCATCCGCCGCGCTTACGCCGCGGCCGCCGGCACGGTTACCGACGACGCCATGCTGGTGGAGCGTCTGGGAGTACCGGTCAGGTTGTATAAAGGTTCGACGGTCAACATCAAGATTACCACTCCCGAATCCATGGCCGCCGCCGAAACGCTGTGGCGGAGACACGCCGAGTAACATGAACTGGCGCACCGGCATCGGCTATGACGTCCACCGCCTGGCCCCGGACCGCCCTCTGGTGCTGGGCGGAGTGACGGTACCCCACGACCGCGGCCTTACCGGTTGGAGCGACGCCGATGTACTGACCCATGCCGTCATGGATGCCCTGCTGGGCGCCGCCGGGCTGGGTGATATCGGTGTTCATTTTCCGCCCGGCGACCCCCGCTTCAAGGGCATCAGCAGTCTGAAACTGCTGGAACAGACCGGCATCATGCTGAGCGCCGGCGGCTGGCGCCCGGTCAACATCGACGCCGTCATCGCCGCCGAACAGCCCCGGCTGAGAGACCATATCGCTGACATGTGCCTCAACCTGGCCGGCGCCCTGGGCATCGACTCCAGCGCCGTCAACGTCAAGGCCTCCACTACCGAAGAACTGGGCTTCGTCGGCCGGGAGGAAGGCATGGCGGCCTGGGCCAGCGCACTTATTGAAAAAATCACCCCCTGAAGCCGCTACCGGTGGTTTCTGTTATCATGAGAGAGTATCGATGAAGATTTCCAATACCCTTACCGGCACCCGTGAAGTATTCAAACCGGCCGCAGACCCGGTCAGCATGTACGTCTGCGGCATCACCCCCCAATCCTCGGCTCATATCGGCCACGCCATGAGCTATATCAATTTCGACGTCATCCGGCGTTACCTGCTCTACCGTGGCTACCGGGTCAAGTATGTGCAGAATTTTACCGACGTCGATGACAAGATCATCGCCAAGGCGGCCCCGGCCGGGCTGACGCCGCTGGAACTGGCCGACCGCAACATCGCCGACTTTCAGGCCGACATGAGCGCCCTCAACATCCTGCCGGCGGACGCCTACCCGCGGGTGACCGAGGAAATACCGGCCATCATCGAACTGGTGGAAGGCCTGGTAGCGCGGGGCTTCGCCTACGAGGTCCGGGGTTCGGTTTATTTCCGGGTACGGCGGTTGGCAGATTACGGCAAGCTGTCCCACCGGACGCTGGAGCAGATGCAGGCCGGCGCCCGCATCGAGGTAGACGAGACCAAGGAAGACCCGATGGACTTCGTGCTGTGGAAAGCCACCAAGCCGGGGGAACCGGCCTGGGCTTCCCCGTGGGGGCAGGGCCGGCCGGGCTGGCACATCGAGTGCTCCGCTATGAGCCACAAGTACCTGGGAGAGACCATCGATATCCACGGCGGCGGCGCCGACCTGATTTTTCCCCACCATGAAAACGAGATAGCCCAGTCCGAGAGTTTCACCGGGCAAAAGCCGTTCGTTCGCTACTGGTTGCACAACGGCCTGCTCCAGCTTGGCGGCGAGAAGATGAGCAAGTCACTGGGCAACCTGATAACCATCAAGGAAGCCTTGCAGAAGTATTCCGCCGACGCCCTGCGGGTCTTCGTCCTGTCTTCCCATTACCGCAGTCCGCTGACCTATTCCGACGAGATTGTCGAGGCGGCGGAAAAAGGCGCCCGGCGCCTGACCCAGGCCGCCGGTGACAAGACGGTAACGTCTGAGGCTGACGACCCGTTGTTCGACCGCGAGGTGTGCCGGAGTCGTTTCGTCGAGGCCATGGATGATGATTTCAACACCCCGCGCGCCCTGGCCGCCCTCTTTGACCTGGCACGGGACATCAACCGGCTGGAGGCCGAAGGCCGGCCCACCGGCAAGGTGCGGGCCCTGCTCCGGGAACTGGCCGGGGTGCTGGGTTTGCGGCTGGAAAGCGCCGACAAGACCGCCGGCGACCATTCCGGATTACTGGTAGCGGCGGCTGAAATCTGGCGCGCTGACGGGCGCGAACTGCCGGACTGGGATGGCGACGCCGAACGGGCAATGGCCGACATTCTGTCTCTCCGGGCTGAACTACGGCGAGAGAAAAATTATGCCGAAGCCGATAAACTGCGCAACCGGCTGGATGAAACCGGCATAGTCATCAAGGATACCCCGACCGGACCGGTGTGGTCATACAAGACACTCTGAAGAGCTGATATAAGCTCGGTGATTCAAAAACGACCTGCTCCGATAATGAGGCCGTCCTGGACCGATGCCGGAATTTTTCCCTGACCCTGATTCGCTTCTGAAAAGAAACGAAGGAAACGAATCCTCTTTTTACGATTGAAAATGGCCCCGGAAGGGCTGAAAAGGCCGATCATTCAATTCGAAACAATTAACCCTTAACCGGCTCAATCCTGATGATAACGCGTGGCAAGGGGTCTATTACGGCCTTTTATATTAGAACATATATTAGACACAGGACGGGGTATTGTCAATGGGGAAATGGCACACACCCCGGCTTTGCCGGAGAAATTCCAAATCACCAGCACCAAATAAAAAACAATTTACCGTATCCTGTTGACAGGGGCGGCGAGGTGTAATAATATTATTTCGGTGTTTAACGAATTATCGCCATGACCGAGAGTATTTTCAAAGCCCTGGCTGACGACACCCGGCGCCGCATACTCAAACTGCTGGGAGAACGACCGATGTCGGCGGGGGAACTGGCCGAGCATTTCGACCTGGCCAAATCCACCATGTCAGGCCACTTTAACGTACTCAAGTCAGCCAATCTGATACAGGAAGAGCGCCGGGGCACGGTCATTATGTACAGCCTGAACGTATCGGTCATGGAAGAGACCCTGGCGGGCATCATGGACCTGCTGAAGATAGGCCGACGAAACGGCGAAGGAGCGCACCACACGAAAAATGAATGTTAACTGGCGTATCGAATGGCTCAGCCTGGCGCTGATTGCCGGCATGTTCATCGCCTCGGCCGTCGCCTGGCCCAACGCCCCCGACTCCATCCCGGTACACTGGGGCATCACCGGTGAGCCCGACCGCTATGGCGGCAAGTTCGAAGGGTTGTTACTGACGCCGATCATGGCCATCGGGCTGTACCTGATGCTGTTGTTCCTGCCGCGCATCGATCCCAAGCGCACCAACTACCAGCGCTTCGCCGGTATTTACCGTCTCATCCGGATAATGATGGTGGTATTCATGGCAGGCATTCATGGCGTGGTATTGGCCGCCGTCTTCGGTTACGATATCGATATCGGCATGACCATCATGATAATGGCAGGCCTGCTCCTGGCGGTACTGGGCAACTATTTCGGCAAAATGAAGCCCACCTGGTTCGTCGGCATCCGTACGCCGTGGACACTGACCTCCGACCGCTCCTGGGACAGGACCCACCGGCTGGGGGGACGGCTGTTCGTCATCCTGGGCCTGCTCCTGGCCGGGGCCGGTGTCATCGGCCAGGAATGGGCGTTTTATACCGTCTTCGGACTATTGTTTGTCATGATTATCTTCCTGGTAGTTTATTCGTATCTGATTTGGGAGGCCGACCCCGACCGACGCAACGGCCTGGGCGGCTGAAGGGGAATAAAATGAAAAACTTGGGATTCGGCCTGTTCATCATCGGCTTTATCGCCATTCTGGGCAGTTTCATCTGGCTGATGGCCAACGAAGCCGACCAGACACCCTGGATAGTCATTCTAATAACCGCCGCCTTCCTGCTGGGAACGATACTGCTGTTGGCTCAGGCCATAGTTGACCGGCAGAAACAGAAAAAGAATGAAAATTTCAAGGAGGTAGACAATTGATCATCGTAACATCCCCCGAAATCCCCGGCAAGAAAATCGTCAAGACCATCGGCCTGGTGCGCGGCTCAACCATCCGGGCCAAGCACATCGGCAAGGACATCATGGCCGGTTTCCGCGGCCTGGTGGGCGGTGAAATAGGCGAGTACACCAAGATGATGGCCGAAGCCCGCGAGGATGCCCTGCAAAGAATGATTGCCGACGCCGAGAAGAAAGGCGCCAACGCCGTCATTTCCATGCAGTTCGGCACCGCCATGGTGATGCAGTCAGCCG
Source organism: Dehalogenimonas lykanthroporepellens BL-DC-9 (assembly GCA_000143165.1). Classification (NCBI taxonomy): domain Bacteria; kingdom Bacillati; phylum Chloroflexota; class Dehalococcoidia; order Dehalococcoidales; family Dehalococcoidaceae; genus Dehalogenimonas; species Dehalogenimonas lykanthroporepellens. Next base: position 1,673,480 of record CP002084.1, on the reverse strand, counting down.
CCGAGACCATTGCCTACGGCACCGGCGTCGTCATCGAATAGGTAAAACCGGGCCGTTTCAGTTGCAGATCAGGGGACAGGTATGATATATTTCATGTCTGTTCCACGGGGCCGTAGTTCACTTGGGAGAACGTTTGACTGGCAGTCAAAAGGTAGCGGGTTCGAATCCCTCCGGCTCCACCATTTAGAAAAGACAAACCCGTCTCTCTGGGGTCATTCTCCGGGGTGACGGGTTTTCTTTTTCCCCTTGTTTCTAAAGGGTTTGCGCCCGTTTCACATCTTTCCAAAGCACCTCTCCGCACCATCGATTCTCTCCATCCTCCCGCCTTTCTTTCTCTGTTTGGCCCCTGATTCTCTGTTTTCTCCGGACCAAGTCCGAAGCTCGTCCGGAAAGCTACATCCTTGATTGATATGGGTTTGCGGCTGATTGCCATTTTGGGCGGTTGTCTTAGGTCATCGTTCGATGCCGCAACCGGACGTTTTTTTCAAAATCGCCCGCCTCGGCCATGAAAAGAAGCGCGGTCAACTCCGGCTTCCTGCCCCCTAAAGAAGAAAAGCCGACGCTGATGGTCGGCTCTCTGGGGTGGTCTCCGGTCCGGTCGTCAGTCGGTGGCGAAGCCGAACTGGCGGCGCTGCTCGGCCCAGTCCTCGGGAAAGGTCTGGGTCAGCTTGGCCAGCGATAGCCCGTTTGGTTCCTCGCCGTTGATCAGGGCTTCGACGATGTCGGGGGCCAGAGTCGTTAGCTTGAGGATGCGGGCCACATACGAGCCATCGACGTCGAGGGTACGGGCAAGCTCGCTGATGGACTTGATCTGGCCGGATTCGAGGATGTCGGCCCATGAAAAGGCCCTTCCCAGCGCCTGAAGGACGGCGGACTGCACCGGTTCCTGCGCTCCGGTGATTTCTCCATCCAGGGCCTGGGGAGCGATGACCGTCTTGCGGCCGCGCATGCGCCGGATCAGCATCGGGATATGGATCTGCAGGTTGCCGTTGTCGGCAACGGTAATGGTCGGCTTCATTTTCATCGGTTTGTCCTCCGTTCCGTGACTTCGCATGCCAAACCGGCCAGCTCGGCGATTAGCGTTGTCAGCCCGTTGGTGCGCAGCTCCATGTCGATTCCGGTCTCGCGGATCTCCACCTTGTCCACCAGGAGGCGTATGAGGCGATTCCGCTCCACCGGGAAAAGGTCTTCCCAGAACCCCTCCACATTCTGGAAGGCCTCCGACACATCCTGTTCCGTGATGCTGTTCCCCTGGTAGGCTCTGCATCGCTCGCTCACGTGCGTCAGTTGTTTCGAGAGCTCGACCGCCTGGCGGTTGACGGTCGTCAGCATCTCAGCCTTACCCGGCTGATCGTTGCCGGGCTTCATCAGTTCAAGTGCCTGCTCCCGCGCCTGCGACAGCTCCATCTCGAGTTGGGCTTTCTGTTTGAACAGCCGCTCCCGCTCCACCTGCTCGATGTCCCGGGCCGCGAAGTAGGTCTTGGCCACCAGCGTCGGAGTGCGGAACACCGCGCTCAACTGCTCGACTACGGCCTGCTCGATGTCCCCGGCGGGAATCCGTTTGAGCGGGCACCGGCTCACGGTCCGTTTGCTGTCCTTCTGGCAGATGTAATAGGTGTAGTGGCGGCCGTTCTTGCGGGCGTAGGTCGGTCCCATCGAGCATCCGCAGTGGCCGCAGCGGATGACGCCTTTCAGCGGGGCGACCATTTTGGTTCTGGCCATGGATACCTTGACCGGTTTGTTGTCCTCCAGGATGGCTTGCACCTTGTCCCAGGTCGCCCGGTCGATGATCCCTTCGTGCTCGCCGGGGTAACTGCGGTCCTTGTGGGCGATCTCGCCGATATAGATCCGGTTGTTGAGCAGCCGGTAGATATGGGCGGTGTTCCATTCGGAGCCCTCACGGACTTTGCCTTTCTTGGTGGTCCAGGCCTTGGTGCGGTAACCCTGTTCGTTCAGCTCCTGGCCCAGTTTCTTGGCCGAGCCGATCTGGATAAAGCGGCGGAAGATGTACTGCACCGTCCTGGCTTCATCAGGATTGACCAGCAGCTTCTTGTTCTCCCGGTCGACGTCGTATCCGAGAATGGGTACGCCGCCGCAGTATTTCCCCCGGCGCTTGGCGGCCGCCACCTTGTCCCGGATGCGCTCGGCGATGACCTCCCGCTCGTACTGGGCGAAGGTGATAAGGATGCCGAGAAACATTCGGCCGGTGGGGTCGGTGGTGCTGAAGTGCTGGGTGACCGAAACGAAGCTGACGCCCTTTTCGTTGAAGAGGTCGATCATCTTCATGAAGTCCAGCAGCGAGCGGGACAGTCGGTCGACCTTGTAGACCACGATCACATCAATCTTCCCGGCGTCGATGTCCGCCAGCAGTCGGCGCAGCCCCGGGCGTTCCATGTTCCCACCCGAGAAACCACCATCGTCGTAGCGATCCGGCAGAGCCGTCCAGCCACGCATTCTCTGGGCTTCGATATAGTGTTCCGCCGATTCCCGTTGCGCATCCAACGAGTTGAATTCCTGTTCGAGCCCTTCCTCGTGGCTCTTGCGGGTGTAGATGGCACAGCGCAGGGTCTTGTTCTTTCCCGGCGCGACATTGCTGTTATCAAGCATCCGACCCTCCCTCGGCTTTTCTGCCGTAAACCTTCTTCAGTCCGAAAAAGACCTTGCCGTTCCAGCGCGTCCCGGTGATCTCCCTGGCCACCGCGCTGAGCGACCGGAAGGTGCGACCTTCGAACTCGTAGCCATCGGCAAGGACGATCACCTCATAGCGCCGGTCGTTCCAGACCCGCACCAGTCTGGTTCCAGGCAGGATCGCCTCGTTCGATTTCCGCTCCTCTGGGATGCGTCGATTGACAGTGGCGACCGGGTCCTCCTTGGCTGCCTGCTGGAGATGGACCTTGGCCTGCTCGGACAGCCCGCCGTAGAAAAGCTCCTGGATGCGATAGGCCAGCCTCTTGATGAGGAATTGCTTCTTGTACTGGGGCGGCTCTTCACCGTAGAGGTCGAGCCATTTTTCCCGGAGCTGCTCCAGGGACATGGATTGCAGCAGGGCCATCTGCCGAAGAACCGAGTTTCGGGTTCGGTCCTGGTTCTTGCCGCCGGTGGCGGCGTTCTGTAACTCATTCATTTTCAACTCCTTATTTTGGTTTCCGGACGAGTTGTCATGAATGAATGCTCTGTTCCGGCAATGAATCAAGTCCTTCTCCGAGCACAGGGGAAGAATCTTCGAAAACATCTAACTCATTGCCCACACATGCTTTTTTGGCCATTCGGCGCAGGACCGCCGTGGCCAGAATCGAGGCGGCTGACTGGAGCCTCGCCTCACCCGACAGGCGGCCGGGTTTGCCGTTTTCGCCAAGGTCATCAAGCCCCGGCCCATCATTCATTTCCTGTACATCCAACATCGAACACCTCCGGTGGGACCGGGGGGCTGGATGGTGTGGATGCCAGAAAGCGGTGGCGGTCGGGATGCGCGTTCGATGGCACCCACAACCGCCTCAGCTCCGCCTCTGGTCGGTTATCTGGTTTCTAACTGCTCGTCCGGTTTCAAACCGGCATTCTTCAATGCCTTACCTACCGAGGGGCTCGTGGAAGTGTCGGAAATCAGGTGTGAGATTATTTCTTGACCTGATATGCATCAGGTTTATATTATTAGGGTTTGCTGGCGCGTTGCGCCTTTTTGTCTTTCAACAGAAATGGAGACGCCATGGGCAAAGCGAAGACGGATGAGATAACGCCGTTGCAGCGGAAAACGCTCGAAGCGATATGTCGTTTTGTCGATGCCAAGGGCTTCCCTCCAACGGTGAAGGAACTGAGCGAGATCTTTGAAATCAGCCCGGCGAGTGCCCACGACCGAATCAATCAACTGGTGCGCAAGGGATACCTGAAGCGAGAGGACGGAAAGTCGCGAGGCATAGCTGTTGCCCGCCGCCCCAGTGAGATGGCTGCCTCTCTGGTTTCAGTCCCTGTTGTGGGTATGGTGGCCGCTGGCCGCCCCATCCTGGCCGAAGAGAACATCACAGGCCAGGTGCTGGTCGAGTCGGACGTCGTTCGTTCCGGACAGCACTTCGCACTCCGTGCGGTGGGGGACAGCATGGTCGGTGCCGGTATCAACGATGGCGATTTGATCATTGTGCGGCAGCAGCCCATCGCCGAGGACGGTGACATCGTTGTGGCGCTGTTCAACGACGAAGCGACCGTTAAGCGGTTGAGAATCAAAGACGAGCTCATCGAATTGGTGCCCGAGAACCCGGAGGTACGGAAGATCCGAATCAGGCCGGAGGATGACCTTCGCGTGTTGGGCAAGGTCGTTGGGTGGAAACGGAATTGATCGAGACAGATATGGAAAAGTAACGACAAAACGAGAGGAGTAACTAATGGCAACTTTCAACCTACGCCGCTTTTCGAAGCCGGAAATGCTCCGGCGAATCGACAGGAAGCATCTCATTGCCTTTCTGGAGCCTCATGCCGCCTATTTTTCAGCTCGCGGCGTAGAGTTGCCACCAGTCCAGCAGGAAGATGGCTTGGACTACAACGCGCTCAGTCACATTTTGCTGACCCCGGACGGCTCAACTCCAGACGACCTTGCAGAGGCCTTGTTCTATGTAAATGAAGTTTCGACTCCTGAAGGATTCGACTCCATTCAGGATGAGATCGCTGGAACGGACATCGACGTGGAAATTGGGGAGAACGCCGCACCGGCAGACTTGGCTATACAGGTCTGGATGGCTGATCGGGAAATCATCGAGAAGGTACACGCCGAACAGTTCTTCATGAACGTCAGGTCCTTCGAGTATTTCAAGACCAAGAAAAACCCGCTGCCAGATTTCGTGCTGCCATCGGAGGAAACCCTCGCGGCCCTTGAAGCCGATCTTGACGAATGGTTTTCTAAGAAGCGTCGGGGCAAGTATTCCAAGGTGTTCGTTTATCCGAAAGAAGGCCACACATGGTTCCTCGTGCGCCACGGCAAGCCCTATGCTCGTGAGGCGGTCATTGAGGCCGGTGAGTCCACCAGTCAGTACTTCCGCCCTGAAAAATTCGACGTGCTTGCCTACAACCCCGTCATTGGGGAGATCCGCATGAACGCCGAAACCAAGGGCGAGAAGGAGCTCTACCGGAAGAAATTCGGGCTGCATCTGTTCGGCAACGAAGAGTTCTTTAGCGAGCGTAGCCGATTCGACCTCGAGCCACTACGGCAGATCGGGGAAGAAGCGCTTCTTTGTGACGACGTGGAAGGCATTGAATACGTCAGACTGAAAGAGGTTCAGTTTTTTTGGGGTGGCGCACACAAGGATTTAGAAATCCGGCGATCCGAGGACATGTTCGCTTCTCTCCGAGATCGAGATAAGACCCTTCCCGCTGGAGGCAAGATCGTCAAGGCGAGCTTCCAGATCAAATTCGACGGTTCCAAGACGCCCAGGTCGGTCACCTTGAGTTCAGGTAACCGAGCGCAATTCAAGCGGGATGGTGATGCCGAGGTTATCGAGCGCTGGCTCGGACTCAGGGGCTTTATTGTCGGAGCCGGAGGGGCCTCGGATGAGTGACCCCTTCTGGGCATACCTGGAGACATTGCCTGGAAAGTCGGCGGCGCTGTTCGATTGGGATAAGGCGCTCTCCGGTTGGGACCGGTATCCATTGTTTCGGGACAATTTTCTTCAACTGACCAAGAATCACGCGACCGCTGTGGATTGCCCGACGGAATGTGGCCTGGGATGCCCACGTAGTGTGATCACCCATGCGAAGACCGACATCCGAGCCGTCTGCATCGAAAAAGAACACGCGGCCATCCAACTCTCTCCACGGCAGACGCTGATCTACCGGCTCAAGCAGTCAGCCATCAATGGCGCTATCTGCACGGCCATGGGAATTGAACACCGAGAGGCAAAACTCGATGGCCTGCCCCACACATGGAGACTGGGCGATTTCATACCCACGGCCGGGATGGACTTCCCCGTTGTGCTGACAATGCAGGACAGTAAGGACGCGCTGGTAGAGGTCGTCCGATCATTATGCCTTTCGACCCCCAAACCATTTGTTGTAATAGCGCCCACGCGCCTTCATCTGAGTCCTGCAGTTGAAACACTGCTGGCGCAGAAAGACAGCCTTTTCGTCGCGCTGAACGAAGATCTGTACCTGGGTGATGCGCCACGACTCCTGACCCGTCGGGACAAGACTGAGATATTCGCTCCCCTTATCGATCAGGTGCCTGGGCCGGATTCAGGCGGCACAGTGTTTTTCATGACACCGCCGGGCACCACATGGCCACAAATCAAGATTCAGTTCCGCGATGGCCATACCGTCACAATATGGGCGGGAGACCAGAGCGGTCGATACACCTATACGCAAATGGGAATGGCGAGCAGGAAGAATGGCAATCCAACCGAGCAATGGAAATTGCTTGAGGGGTTTGCCAACTCCAGTGGCGAGATCGACTGGCACAGCCGATACGCCTCGGACAAACTGAAGAAACAAAAGCAAGAGTTGTCGAAGCACCTGCGTGAATTCTTCCGGCTCGATGATGATCCCATCGAATGGGTCAAGGATACAAAGACCTACCGATGCAAGTTCCGCATCCTCCCGGAAGGTGCCGAGGTCTACTGACCACCCTTAATATCCAAGCGAAATTAAAGCCCCGATTCAGGATTCTGGATCGGGGCTTTTTGCGTCTTGGAGGCCCGCCCGGTGAAATTTCACTGGGGCCGGGCAAAAAAAGTTAAAAATTTTTTCCTCTGTAAACCCACCACCAATCAGAGCCTTACGGGCTTTCCTCCTCCTTGAGCCAGGGCGTTTTTCGGGGTCGCAACGAAAATTCGCCAAAGCAGGGTGACAGGTCTGGTGAACACAAAGAGTTCACGACCGCCACCCGGGAAATTCATGCCGGACCTGTCTCCCGGTCGGTCCAGAAATGAAGGAGGTTCGGCATGAACCAGACAAGTAAAGCACATCTCTCCCCACCGAAGCGGCGACTCATCGAGCTGATGCAGGACATCAACTTCGGCCGCATCACCAACATTCCGGTCCGCGACGGCGAGCCGGAACTCACCCCTGACACAGTCATCGAGCGCGAGATCAAGCTGGGCGGACAGAGCGGTCCCCGGCCCGAGCGCGACCAGGATGACTTCATCCTTAAGCAAGAGGTTGTGGCGCTGCTGGAGCACCTCGCGCAGATGGGCAGCGGAAAAGTCTGCCTGCTCGAGATCAAGCACGGTCTCCCGTTCCTGATGCGCATCGAGGAACGGGCAGCCTGAACACGTAACGACCTGAACCCTTAGACACTGGACAACAAGCTGGACGCATGGCGGAGGCTGTTGTGGGTGTCGCCGAGCCGAATACGGCAATTGGCGGCGTACCTGCGACCCCTTCGCCCACGCGACAGCTTTGTCCTGTGATCTGGCCCGTGCCGACACCCACGCGGACCTCCTCCTCGCTCCGAGGAGGCCCCGATGGTTTCTCAGAATTCTTACGACGGCATCGACAAGTATGCCGCCGACCTCATTCGGCACAAAGCACGTCAACTCGTAGGCAAGGCCGGATTCACCGAGGACGACAGACCCGATCTCGAACAGGAACTGATGATCGATCTGCTGCAGCGGATGCGGCATTTCAATCCCGCCAAGGCCAAGAAGACCACCTTCATGGCCCGGATCGTCGAACGTCACATCTCCACCATTCTGGAGGCCCGGTTCGCCCAATGCCGGGACTGGCGGCTCTGCCAAACATCACTCAACGAACCCCTCGACAACGGTGAGGGCGACACCACCGAGCGGATCGACTTCCTGGATAGCGAAGGCTCTCTGGGAGGCGGCACCCGCGAAACAAGAGAGCGCCTCGCCCATGAGATCCGCATGGATCTCGGCCAGGCCATCGCCTCGCTGCCGGAAGAGCTCCGGGATCTGTGCTTGCGCCTGCACGACAGCACCATGGCCGAAGTCGCCCGGGAGATGGGCATTCCCAGAACCACCCTCTACGACCGGCTGAGCAAGCTCCGGGACGCGTTCCGCGAGGCTGGCCTGACCGACTACCTGTGATCTCCGACGCATCGACTCCGGCTCCGGTAAGTAAGCACCGTGCCGCATGGTGCGGCTATCCGGGGCCTCGGAAATCAGAACCTGAACAAAAGAGGAGTTCAACTATGACTCACGACACCTACAAGTACCGTTTTGACGAGTCGGTCCCGGCCCAGGAACTGGAAGACACTTTCATGCTGGCGATGCTGGCTGTCGAAAGCCTGCATGGCCGTTCCCGTGTGCGGATGGAGAGCCGGTTCAATCTGGACACGGCCCGCCGCACCTGCGTGATCGACGCCTCCACCGATGTCGGCAGCGACCTCGCCCGCATCTTCACCGGCTTCGCCACCAAGGAGTACGGCGAACGCTCGGTCCTGATCGAACGAACCCAGCCGTCGGGCTGCGCCTGTGCCTCCAAGCATCGCGCAACGCCCGCCGCCGCTACGGCGGGGGTGGCGGTATGAGCGAGCTGATGACCACCACCTATTCCATGTGGCGGCTGTTCCGCAACTGCCGCATGGCCTGCAAGTGGCGCTACATCGACGAGCTGGTGCCGCTCGAGCGTGACCCCAATCTGGCCTTCGGCTCGGTCATTCACGACTGCCTGGAGTGCTGGCACGGCGAGCGGGATCTGGCCAAGGTCATCGACCACATCGACCGGACCTATCCGAACAGGGCGCAGGACGACCATCAACAGGCCGACTGGCATCTCGCCAGGGCCATGATGAGCGCCTATGCGGAACACTACCCCGCTGAAGAGTTCGAGGTCGTCGCGCTCGAGAAAACCTTCGAAGGTCCCATCGTCAACCCGGCGACCGGAGCGACCTCGCGCAGTTTCATTCTCGCCGGGAAGGTGGACGGCATCGTCCGTCAGGATGGCCAGTATTTCCTGCTGGAACACAAAACCGCCTCGCAGATCGACGCCAGCTATCTGGAGCGGCTGTGGACTGATTTCCAGATCATCCTCTACGCCTGGTACCTGGAGCAGACCCTCGGCATCACGGTCAGCGGCATCATCTACAACGTTCTGGTCAAGGCCAAGCTGCGCCAGGGCAAGGGTGAGACCGAGGCCGAATTCGAGGCCCGCCGGGCGGAGCTGATCGCCAAGTCGAAAACCGGCAAGAGCAGCGCCAAGCGCAAGCTGCCGGAGGAGGACGACACCTTCCAGCAGCGGCTCCAGGAGAAGTACCTCGAGCCGGGCATGTTCCATCGCGAGGTGCTCTACATCTCCCGCGACCAGTTCGAGGAACTGCGGGCGGAGCTGTGGGAACTCTCCAAGGCCATGCTCGACGCCCGTCGGCGCAACACCTTCTACCGCAACACCAGCTACTGCTTCCAGTACGGAAGACCCTGCGCCTACTTCCAACTCTGCCGCTCGGGCGGCAACCCCAACGTCATCGAAAACCATTTCCAACGGATCGCCCCGCACGAAGAGCTGCGGGACGGAGCCGGTGAAGACGCCGCTCCGGTGTTTTGAAATCCCAACCATAAGGAGACGAAGCCATGCTTCCCAAGACCAAAAGCAAACCCAAACACACACTCTCGGACCTCACCGCCCTGGTGTACGGCCCGAGCAAGATCGGCAAGAGCACCTGGTGCTCCAAGGCCGATGACGCACTGTTCCTGGCGACCGAGCCGGGCCTGAACGCCCTGGAGGTGTTCCAGACCCCGATCACCTGCTGGGACGACCTTCTGCAGGCCTGCGCCGAAATCGCCGAGGGCAAGCACGAGTTCAAGACCATCGTCGTCGACACGGTGGATAACGCCTACAAGATGTGCTCGGACTACGTCTGCAAGAAATTCAAGATCGAGCACGAATCCGACCTGGGCTACGGCAAGGGCTACGCGCTGATCAACAACGAGTTCCAGCGCGTCATCAACAAGCTCGCCTTCCTGCCCTATGGGCTGATCCTGATCTCCCACTCTCAGGAACGGGACATCGAGACCCGGACCGGCAAACACACCCGCATCGTGCCGACGCTGCCGGAAAAGGCGCGGAAGCTGGTCACCGGTCTGGTGGACCTGATCCTGTTCTGCGACCTGGACATGAAAACCGGCGAGGACGGCAAGCCGGTATGGCAGCGCGTGATGCGCACCAAGCCCAGTCCCAACTACGACGCCGGTGACCGCACCGGCCGACTCCCCGAAGTCATCCCCCTCGATTTTTCGAGCTTCGTTAAAGCCTTCAACAACACGGCAGCCGGAGCTGCGGCGAGTGCCGCCCGGCCGAAGCCGGAGCCGACCGCGAGTGCGGCGGCGAAACCTCAACAGTAAGGAGAGCCGACCATGGAACACTACGAAAACCAATCCAGCAGCAACCTCGACCTGGCGCAGTTCGACGACGCCTTTGAAACCGCCGAAGTCGAGGAACGTGAGTTCGAGGCCGTCCCCGACGGCAAGTACCAGGTCAACGTCGACCGGGTCGAACTGACCCGCGCCCAGACTTCGGGCAATCCCATGCTCAAGTGGACCCTGCGCATTCTCGCGCCGACCCACAAGGGCCGTCTGCTCTGGCGCAACAACGTCATGGCCAGCAACGAGAACATCAAGTGGCTCAAGCAGGACCTCTACACCTGCGGGCTACAGCTTCAGAAGCTCTCCGACCTGCCGGGTCACCTCGAGCAGCTTCTCAACATCAAGCTGGAGGTGACCAAACGCACTCGCGGTGAAAACGAGAACATCTACTTCAACCGTCGCATTGTCATGGCCGACGATGCCGGGGCTCCCGGCGCGGCGATGGACGACATGATCCCGTTCTGATGATGGACCGGATCACCGTTGTCGTCGACACCCGCGAACAGGAGCCCTACAGCTTCGATAGCGACAAGGTTTCGGCGGTTCGCAAGGCGCTGCCCGCCGGTGATTACTCGCTGGTTGGCCTCGAGGAACGGGTGGCGGTGGAGCGTAAATCCCTGACGGATTTCGTCTCCACCGTCATCCGGGGGCGAAAGCGGTTCCACCGAGAGCTGGAAAAGCTCTCCGCCTATGAAGCCGCCTGCGTGGTTGTCGAGTGCAACTTTCGCGATCTGGTCGATGGCCGCTACCGCAGCGATGCCCACCCGCATGCGCTGATCGGAACGGTCGCCTCCATCGTCGTCGACTTCGGTGTCCCCGTCTACTTCTGCTCGGACCGGCAGGCCGCCTGCCGTTTTGTCGAGGAGTACCTGACACGTTTTCACCGGAGGATCGCGAGATGCCAAAAAGAAATGAGAGTAACCCGGCGCGACTCCGGGGAAGAATAGAGCGCGTTTACTATGCTGGACCCAAGTTCTCCGCAGGCCGACTGCTCACCCCGACCGGTGAGGAAGTCCAGTTCGCGGGCAATTTGTTCGCCCGGGAAAATCAGCCTGTGGTCCTGCTCGGTTCGTGGTCCACCCATCCCAAATACGGCCGTCAGTTCAAGGTCGACGGGATGGAGCACGACCTCGAACTCGATCCGGAGGGGCTGATCCACTATCTGGCCAACCATCCGGAGATCAAGGGCATTGGTCCGGCCAAGGCCAGATTGATCGTCGAGAGTTTCGGCGACGCCTTTGAAGAAACCCTTCTGAATGACCCCGAGCGCATCGCGCTCAAAGCCCGGCTGCCCTTGGATGCTGCCCGGCGGCTGCGTGACGAATGGTTGAAGAACCGCAGCGTCAACGCCGTCATGGCCTGGTTGTCGGCATTCGGTCTGACCCATCATCAGGTCAACACCCTGGTCGAAAGACTCGGCGGCAACTGCCTCGATATTCTGAAGGAAGACCCGTATATCCTCATTCGGGAGATCCGGGGATTCGGCTTCAAGAAGGTCGACAAGATCGCCCGCAAGCTGGGCACCCCCAAGGACCACACCCCTCGTATCCGCGCTGGGTTGAATTTCTGCGTCCGTGAAGCCCTGGACAATGGTCACTGCTGGATCGAATACGAGGATCTGGTGGATCAGGCCAACCTGCTGCTGGTCATGGATGCCTTGGACAGCCGGGTCCGTATCGAGAGCGCCCTCGACGCGCTCATCGAAGAACAGGCGCTTTCCTGCGATTCCCACGGCGGACGTTTCGTGGTCGCTCTGCCGGAGATCGTCCGCATGGAGCGGGAGCTGGCCTCGTTGTTCAGCCAGGCCGAAACACCGAATCCTCATTTCCAGTCCGTCAAGAAGCTCGATGCCCTGATTCGGCGCTGCGCATCAACGCTGAACGAGAAGCAGCTCGAAGCGGTGCGCTCGGCCCTCCAGCACAGCATCAGCCTGATTTCGGGTGGAGCCGGTTCGGGCAAGAGCTACACCATTTCGGTCATCAACACCATCTGCGAGGAGAGCGATCTGGAGGTCGTGCTCGCCGCGCCGACCGGCAAGGCGGCCAAGCGCCTGGAGGAAGTCAGCGGTCGCAGCGGCACCACCATCCACCGTCTGCTCGGCTATGACGGCAAGGGTTTCTCGCGTAGCAAGGAGAACCCCATCGATGCCGATGTCCTGGTGGTCGACGAGTTTTCGATGGTCGATGTGCCCCTGGCATGGCACTTGTTCGAGGCGGTCGATCTGTCGCGGACCACGGTGCTGCTGGTCGGGGACCACAACCAGCTTCCGCCGGTGGGACCAGGGAACATCCTGCGCGATCTGATCCAGACACGCGCCATCCCCACGGTCATCCTCGACAAGGTCGTGCGTCAGGCTGGTGTCCTCAAGGAGAACTGCACCGCCGTTCTCAAGGGCGAGGTGCGCAAGACCAGCGAGGCGTCGGTGGGCGGATGCCGGGATTGGTATCTGGTGGATCAGTTCACCGACCCGATGGCGGCACGCTCGTTCCTGCTGGAGTTGTTTCAGGAGCGGCTCGATGCCCTGGGTTTCGACATCATCAAGGACGTGCAGGTGCTGACGCCGACCCACAAGGGGCCGCTCGGCACCAAGGAATTGAACGAGGAACTGCAGCGGCTCATCCAGCGCAAGCTCTGGAACACCGAAGTGCCGCCGGTCGCCATGGGACGCCGCGCACCGTTTCTCAAGCACGACAAGGTCATCCAGACCCGGAACAATTACGACCTGAACGTAATGAACGGTGCCATCGGCTATGTGGTCGATGTTCTCGCGAACGGCACACTGGTCATCGACTTCGACGGCATGCCGGTGGAACTGGAGAAAGGGTCGCCCGACCTGCAAGATCTGCAGCTCGCCTATGCGCTCACCATCCACAAAACCCAGGGTTCCGAGTTCCCCTGTGCCGTGGTGGTGGTTCACAAGGCGCATTCCTTCATGCACCACCGCAATCTGCTCTACACCGGGGTGACCCGCGCCCGGCGCACCGCCATTGTCCTGGGTGACCATTGGGGCATTCAGAACTGCGCCAAGCGGTGCCAGGTGGATGACCGCCGGACCTTTCTGCCCCTGTTCCTGGACGCCGCCCAACACGCGGAAGCCGATTTCGCCCGTGTCGCGGAGGCCGAATGAGCATGGGCGGAACGGATAACGTCAGGGAGTATTACCGGCTCGTCACCGAGATGGACATCGGTGACGTGGCCCGGGAACTCCTGCCGGGACGGATCACCCAGGAGACCGGCCAGCGCTTGATGTGCGACTGCCCCAACCATCAGAGCCAGTCGCGTCTATCGCTTCATGTGATGCTCGACAAACAGGGCTGGTACTGCTTCGGCTGCGGGGTCGGCGGCGATGTGCTGCAGCTCGTGGAGTTCATTCAGACGGGCTCGGTCACCGCCGGTCAATCCGGTCCGATGCCGGACAGCCACCGCCAAGCCCGGGACTATCTCGCCAAGAAGGCGGGCTTGCCGCCGCTGTCGCGCTATGGCCTGAGCCAGGAGCGTCTGGCTCAGACAGAGGCGGACCGCGCCTTCGAGTTGCGGGTCAAGGACGCGTTGACCGCGCTGGCCAGGCTTTACCACGCCAGGCTCAAGGAGTCGCCGGAGGTCCTCGATTGGCTGAAATCCAAATATGCCCTGAGCGAGGAGACCATCGACGATCTCCTGATCGGCTATGCGGACAACGCGTCCGGCTCGGTCGCCCAACTGACCGAGGGCGAAGACGGTTTTTCCAAGCGTGAGCTTGCCGCGACCGGCGCTTTCAGGCCCACGAGCCAGGACGGCCTGACGCCATTCTTCGAGCGCCGGATCGTCTTTCCATACTGGAGCCGTGGCCGGGTGGTGTTTATGATCGGCCGCAAGACGCCATGGACCCCGGATGTGGGCTGGGAGCAAGGGAAATACAAGAAGCTGCCGGTTCACGACGAACACCAGCGGCCCTACGTCGCCGACTTCATCAACAACGCACTGCTGTTCAACGAGGACTGCCTGCTGGCCAGGCCCGGCAAGGTAATCATCACCGAGGGGGTGACCGATTGCCTGGCGTTGATGCAATTGGGCTTGCCCACCGTATCGCCGGTCACCGTCCGCATTCGGGCAGCCGATTGGGAGCGCCTGATCCCCAAGCTGCGCGGCGTCGAAACCGTGTACATCTGCCAGGACAACGAACTCTCCCAGGCCGGTCTCAAAGGGGCGCTGCAAACTGCTCGTACCTTGGCCGAACACAAGATCGACACCCGCCTGGTGACGCTGCCCTTGTCGGAGACACAGATCTCGGCCCGGCAGGAGCTGACCGAACGCTTCGGCCTGACGGCGAGCGTGGGGCCGAAGGAGCTGGCCAAGCTGCTGGCGGGACGGCCCGCCGAAGAGATTCAGGCGGCCGAGGCGCTTCTCGCCACCGCCAAGATCGACGTCAACGATTACATTGCCGCCGGGCATACCCGGGAGGATTTCGAACGTCTGCTCGCCGAAGCCAGCACGCCCATCGAGTTCGGCGTGCGCTCGCTGCCCGAGGGCGCTGAAGAGGAGGAACGCAACCGCCTGCTCGAACCGATCCTGGGGGAGATTTCCGAGCAGTCGCCGCTGGAACAGGCCCGCCTGCTGAAGCTGGTGCAGGAGCGCATCGGTGGTGGCGTTTCGATGGCCACCCTCAAAGAGCAGATCCGCGCCATTCAGAAGGACCGCAAGGTCGAGTTCCGTAACGAAAAGAAGAAGGCCAAGCGGATGTCCGGCGCGATGCCCGGATCGTGCCGCGCCCGGGTCGACGAGGTGCTAATCGACACGGAACTAGAGAACGGCGCTCCCGACTACACCTTGGCCGCCGAGGCTGCCTACGACTGGTTCACCGCCAACGGTGCCCAGTTCTTTCACACCCTGCAGGGCGAGCCTTTCATGTATTTCGACAACGCCATCTACTGGATGGATTCACCGGACCGGGGTCGCAAGCGCCATTACGCGGCCATGCTCTACAAGCACACGGGCATGGTGCCGACCACGGGCGGCGGACGGACATTTTTCGAGGTACTGCCCAGCCTGGCCATGATCCGTGGCCAGGTGCGCGACCATTTTTCCTGGCTGCACACCGATGTGGCTTCCTACACCGTCTATTTCAATCTGAACAATCCGGAGCACGAGATCGCCAAGATCACCCCGGACGAGATCCAGATCATGAAGAACGGCGGCAACGAGGACGGCATCATCCTGGATGGCTCGCGGAAGATGAAACCGCTGAAATTCCTGCCCGACGCCGACCTCGAAGAGGCGGACCGGCTCCTGGTCGATCTGCTGGTGGGCAACATGACCTGTCCGCAGGGGGATCGCTTTCTCATCCTTTCCTGGCTCTCCTGCTTCCTGCTGATCGACTTTGCCGGAACGCGGCCCATGACCCGCTTCGAGGGCTCGGCCGGATCGGGCAAGACCACCGCCAGCAAGATCACGTCGACATTGCTTTACGGCGAGCCCCAGCACAAGAAGGCCACCGACGCGGCGAACTACACCGATGGCTCACAGAACCCGCTCATCGTCCTCGACAACATCGAGGTCAAGCAGATGACCGAGGATCTGACCACTTTCATGCTGACCAGCATCACAGGCATCGCTAAGGAGAAACGGAAGAGCGGCACCGACAGCGAGACCATCACCGAGCGGACCAAGTGTCTGCTGAACACCACCGGCATCGAGCCGCTGTGCGGGGAACTTTCGGAGATCCTGTCGAGGTCCTTCGTCATCAACTTCGACCTCGCCAACCAGGCCAGCGACTGCTTTCTGGAATCGGAGGTTATCTCCGCCATCCAGCAAAACCGGGATCTGATCATCTCGGCCATCATGAAGCGGACCAGCCATGTGCTGGCAATGATCCGGGAGGGAGCCCAGAAACAGGTCATGCGCCTGCTACACCGAACCATGCCGACTCATGGCAAGCGCCGGTGCAACGACTATCTCAGCCTGATGTATCTGATGATGCTGGCCGGGTCCGAGGAACACGAGGTGACCACCGGACTCGAGGATCTGAGCCCGCTGTTTATCGAGCAGATTCATTCCATCAACGACACCAGCCAGGAGATGGCGCGGGAGTCGAACCCCATCGCCACGGCACTGGTGTCGCTCTTCCACGCCTACCGAAACGCGGTGGAGCTGGACGAGAAGGCCCGCTACAGCGAGGACGACCGGGCAAACCACGTGGTGGGATTCATCGAACGCTACCAGGTGAGGTTCGAGAACGAAACCACCATGGAGCCGGTGTCAGCGGGACGACTGCTCGCGGCGCTGCGCAGGGTCGGCCGGGAATTCAACCTCGAGTTCGAATACAAGAAGCCCGCCCAGCTCGGTCGGCGCATCAGCAACGACCTGGACGTCATCCGGGACGCCGGGTTCGACATCGACCGGCAGCGCAACGCTCACACCAAGAATTTCGAGTACCGGATCGTCAAGACCGCCAATCTCTGATTCCACCCCATACTGACGTAATCATCCAGGACGCTCTCGGGCGTCCTTTTCTTTTGCGGTGGTGCGGTGAACACCGCTGTCCCTTGCGGTGGATGACCACCGCACGCCAAACCCTTACCAGACAAGGCTTTCATGGCCTTTGCGGTGGATGCGGTGGTAAATCCAGAGGTCTCACCCCCTATGGGCTGAAATATTTTTTTGACTCACCAACCCGGCGTCCCCCGCCAGAGAAATTCCGGCCCAGCGTGAGAGACATTCCCCAAACACCACCGCAATCACCGCACTCTATCTTCTCTTTCTTCATAACTATCGAAAAACAATAAACAAACAACGAACAACCCCCTGCGGTGGGACGAGAAAACCTTCCACCGCACGACCACCGCAGCCACCGCAGATATCCACCGCAGCAGGAGGTCTCCGACGGTTTCAGGGCTGCTCCGGTAAGTAACGGGAAAAGCGATTAACCCGTATTTCTGGAGCCTGAAGCCATGAGCCTTCTGAAAACCATGATCAAGCACACCGCCGTAGGGCAGGACGCCTCGGCCGGATGTGAAACCCCATCATTACCACCGCAACCACCGCAGCCCGCCATCTATGTCTCCACCGGGCTCGACGTTCACGAGATCGAGGACGCCCGCGACTGGCCTGAAGACAAGGAGGTCAACGGCACGCTGTGTCGCCGTCTGTCGCCTGAATACTTTGCCTGGCTACGTTCCCGCATGGTCACCGCCCAAGCCGCGCACAAGGCCGGAAAGCTCCCCGTGGATGCCTGGAACACCCTACGGCAGCGATTCAACGCCCTGCAGGAGCTGGCCATCCGGGAGTTCGGCAAGGAACGCCTTCAAGAGGTCCTGCAGTCCTTTTCCCAGAAGAACTATCGGCCACCCGCGCTTCGTCCCGAGCCCCAGGAGAAACCCGTCGAAGTTCCCAAAAAGGACTGGATTTATCCCGGGAACCAAGCTTGGAAATGTAAGCAGCCGGTGACTTCCCAGGCTGTCGCCAAGGTCGACGTCATCAGTGAGGAGGCCATGGCCAAGGGTTGGTCCGAGGCACGCCTCTATCAGAACCAGGGCCGGTTCCGGTTTCCCTGCGGCGAGGACTACGGCCTGGTCTGCTTCGTCGATGGCGATCAGGAGATTGGCGAGGTCACCGAGCGTTTTATCGAAATTATCCACGGGCCGAAGTCCGGGCGTCCCAGCACGCTGCGGTTCTACAACCCGGACGTGCCGCAGCCGTGGATGAAGAAAGTGGAGGATTGAGCCGTGAAGAAAAAGAAACGCTACGCCAATGCCAAGGATGTCCTGCCCGAGGAACTCTTCGAGCAGGTCCAGAAGCACTACACCGGGATTCTCTGGGTCCCGGCACCGAGCCGCTTTTACCAGGAGCGCCGCGACCTGGTGCTTGCCCTTCATCTGCAGGGGATCAGCAGCCAGGAGATCTCAAACCTCGCCGGAGTGACCACCCGCCGGGTCAACCAGATCATCGCCGCCGAACGAAAACAGGACCGGGACCGACAGTTGGCCGCCGCTTCCGGTAAGTAACCCCTGAACCGGCGGGAGCGCGTTTGGAGGCTAAATCGGCCTCCCGCCCCGCATCCCGGCTTGGGAAAACAATATTCGGCAGGATTTCCACGTGGCACTGAACAAACCGGACAAAGAGACGCTGGACCGCTGGCACCGCAACGAGGGCAAGACCGAACCGCCCCGGCGCGGGCCTGGTGCGCCCGAGGGCAACCAGAACCGGCTGCGTCACGGCATCTTCGCCGACCGCTGTCTGACGCCGGAAGAAAAGGTCATGTTCGACGCGATCATCGACCGCCTCAACCAGGACTTCGAGTTCAACAAGTCCAGCGACTTCCTGCAAGTGGAGCTGGTGGGCGTCTACTCGGTCAAGCTGGTCCGCGCCCAGATCGAGGGGAACACCGACGCCGCCGAAAAGCTCGACCGGATGATCCGCTGCCACATGAAGGATCTCAAGACCACCAAGATTGCTCGCGAGGGTGAGGAGCCGAAAGGCCCGCAGACCTCTCCGGCGGAATGGGCGGCGGCACTGCTTGAGAAGGTGGCCGAGGCTGCCAACACCCCGGGCGCGAAACCCTCCGGCCGCAAGAAACACGGAAAGAATTGCGGATAACACCATGGAGGGCTTTTCCGATGACCCCGGCACACGGCGACTTGCGGCAGACAGCTTCACCAGGAATTGCGGATAAGACGTGTTCCTTGCACTTTCGGAATCGGCATTCTTCGGCCGCCGATCATCATTTCCACTCCTCTATTTCTTCCTGCAGCTCTCGATATCCGCTTGGCATGTGTGCGCATAAGCCGAGCCGCATAAGCCAAGCAGTTATTGGCATGTGCGCCCGACAGACAGAGAAGGAGAAATTCCGGTCAATCGATATTTCCAGCTCCGCCCGGGAGACTGAGAACCATCGTCATGATCATTCATCATCGGCTGATGTGTTCTTCTGCGGGCACTGTCATTCACTGTCTTCGACACTGTCTCGCCCAACGAAAACAGGAGCAGCCGAGGCCGCTCCCATCTTCGGGTCCGGAAGGATCAGAGTCGTTCGAGGGCTTCCTCGAGCTGGCCGTCCACGAGGTGGGTGTAGATCTGGGTGGTGGAAACGTCCCGGTGCCCCAAGGCCCGCTGCACCACGAGCAGGTCATTTGTCGCGCCGTAGAGGTGGGTGGCGAAGGTATGCCGCAGCCCGTGCGGCGTCAGTTCCTTTTCGATCCCGGCTTTCCGCAGCCAATGGGCGAGCCGGTTGGCAATCTGCCGCTGGCAGAGTCTGCCGTCCCGGTTCGACAGGAACAAGGCTTCCATTTCCGGGCGGCCGTGTCGACGGCGCTCGGCCAGGTAACGGCGCAGCAATGTGCGGAGGTCGGTCTTGATGAAATTGACCTGCGGCACATTCCCCTTGGCCCGCACCCGCAGATGCTTGGCGTCGAGGTCGATGTCATCCATGTCGAGCGCGGCCAGCTCGCCAAGCCTGATCCCGGTACCCAGAAGCACCTCGATCATGGCGCGGTCGCGCAGCGCGAAGAAGTCGGTCCGCCCCTTGAGCTCCTTGAGCAGGCGTTTCTTTTCGGCGGCGGTCAGGAACACCGGCAGCTTTCTCGGCAGCCGATGCATGCGGATGGACCGGGCCGGATTGTCATCGACCACGCCAGCCTCGGACGCCCAGGCGAAAAAGGCCCGCACCGCCGCCTTCATCCGATGGAGCGAGGCCGCCGAGCGTGGGCCTCGCACACTCTCGATGACCGCCCCGGCGGAGAACACCTGGTCGAGGAGCCCGGCCGTGACCGCCCGGCAGACGATGCCCGGGGTCAGCTCCCCGGCCACGCGGGCCACCAGGGCGAGGTCCCGGCGGTATGCGGATATGGTCGCAGGGGAGCGTCCTTCGGCCGACAGGCGGGCACAGAACGCCTCCGTTGCGCCCGTCAGGTCGAGGTCAGCCATTCGGTTGCTCATCGCTGGACTCCTTCACCCGGCTGTGGCCCATGGGCGTGCTCTTGGGCAGCGGCAGCTCCTCGATGCGCCCCGACTCCCTGGCCCAGACCATCATCATGCGGAACACCCGGACGGTCTTGGCAATGGTGCGCTCGGCCCGCTCCTTGCCGTCAGGGAGTTTGAGCAGCAGGTCGGACTTGTAGAACTTGCCGACCTGGGGAAGCCGGATCTCGGCGAGCTGGCGATCCGCGCCGAAGAAGGACTCAACCACGTCGAGGTCCTTCCGGTAGGTGTAAAGGGTCCGCTCTTTCTTTCCGGATTCCCGCAGGTAGCCGATGAAAGCCTCGGCGGCTTGATGCACGGTGCATTCGGTCATGTCGATGTCTCCTTTGTCGGTGGCCCGGTGTGTTCAGGACAGGAACTCGTCCAGCTCCCGCAGCAGTTCCTCGACGTGACCGAGGGAGCCGACGCTCGCCCAGGTGATGTCCGGCTGCTTCGCGTCCGCTTCGAGCTTGCCGCGAATGCCCTCGATCAGCCGGGCGATGTTCTCCTGCTTTTCTCGGTACGCCTTGAGTGCCTGCTGGCGGTTTCTGTCGTAGGTCATGGCCTGCCTCCGGTTCCGGTTTTCGTGGATGCGGGACCATCCCGCGTCACATCCAATGACGCTTCTATTTCGTTGGAAATCAAGTGTTTGCAGAGATCTTTCTGCATGTGCCCCAAGCCCATAACCCAAAGGAGATCAACATGTTGAAGAAGACACTCGAATGGACCATCCCACTGGCCCTGGCCGGAATCATGACCGGCTGCGCCACCTACCGGCCTCCGGCCCAGATCCAGTCGGCGGTGGCCACCGTCAACCGCCACACGCCCGAGTACGTGACCGAGGCCAACAAGGCCCTGCGCGAGGTCGGCCACCCGGACGCCGAGCGCCTGACCGGAGTCGGTCTGCGCCTGCAGACCGCCGTGGACGCCCTTGACCAGTGGGCCAACGGCTCGAACCAGGAGGAAGGCCAATGAAAGAGATCCTTCAGGAAAACAGCGATGCCGTCCGCCAGGCCGGTGAGGCCCTGGTTGAAATCGGCACCGAACTGGCGGCGGGACGGATCGAGAACGCTCTCGGCCGTCTGGAAGCGGCCCAGCAGCAGTACCGGGCCTGGGCAGAGTTGGACCAAGCCATCATCGACATTCAGGAAGCTATCCACGACCGGAAGAACACCCTGGCCGTGCAGCAGATCCTGACGGAACTGGTGGGCACCATCCTCGGCAACGCCTTGAGGACGGGAATGCACTGATGGCGGTAACCGACAAGGAGCGCAAACTCGCGGCGACCCTGAGCGATCCCGTATTGTGGGGGCAAGCCTACCTCTACAACCGGGATGGCTCAGGCCGCGACTACTGGCCGCACCAGGTGGAGGACCTGCGTTGCCCGGCCAAGAACATCATCCACCTCGACGGCCGGGACGTGGGCAAGTCCATCGTGCTCTCGACCGACGCGCTCCATTACGCCTTCACCACCCGAGGCGGCCAGGGCCTCATCGCTGCTCCGCACCAGGGGCACCTCGACACCATCATCGAGGAGATCGAGTTCCAGCTCGACAGCAACCCGGATCTGATGAACAGCATCGCCCTGACCAAGTACGGCAAGCCCAAGATCCACCGCAAACCCTACTTCCGGCTGGAGTTCACCAACGGTTCGGTGCTCTATTTCCGCCCGGCCGGGGCCTATGGTGACGCCTTCCGGTCCCTGCATGTTGGCCGTGTCTGGGTCGATGAAGGAGCCTGGCTGACCGAACGGGCCTGGAAGGCGCTGCGCCAGTGCCTCAAGGCCGGGGGGACGCTACGCATCTACTCCACGCCCAACGGCCTGCGCGACACCACCTATTATCGGCTCACCTCGTCGGAGCAGTTCCATGTGTTCCGCTGGCCGTCCTGGCTCAACCCTCTGTGGACCGAAGACCGCGAAGCCGAACTGCTGGAGTTCTACGGCGGCCGTGACAGCTCCGGTTGGCAGCACGAGGTGGCCGGTGAACACGGCAAGCCTTCCTATGGGGCCTTCAATGTCGAACAGTTCAACCTCTGTCGGCAGGATCTGCTGGAGTACCAGAAGATCGTCATCACCGATTCCGAGCTGCGCGACTGCGACACCGAGGAAGCGGCCCATGACCGTCTGGAGATGCTGCTCAATCTCACGCCCCGCAGCGGTCAGTTCTGGGTCGGTGGCGACCTGGGCTACACCAACGATCCCACCGAGATTGTCGTATTCCAGGAGATGGAGATCGGCGAGCGAACGCTGCTGAAGATGATCCTGCGCGTTCATCTCGAACACGTTTCCTATCCGCACATCGCCCAGATCATCGCGCTGCTGGAGCGCTACTACACCCCGGCGGGCATCGGCGTGGACAACGGCGGCAACGGCCTGGCCGTGGTCCAGGAGCTGCTCACCCTGGACAAGTACAAGGGGCTGGAGCTGGAAGGCAGGCTCAAGGGATACGACTTCGGCGGCATGACCCGGCTGGCGGTCCGCGACGGCAAGGAAATCAAGAAACGGACCAAGGAGCTGATGACCAGCCTCATCAACGGAGCCCTACAGCGTAAGCAGGTCATTTTCCCCTCGGACGACCTGGAGGTGGAAGACCAGTTCACCACCCACACCTACACCCTGCGGGACGGCAAGATCATCTATTCCAAGGGCAACGATCACATCATCGACGCGGTGCGCTGCACCATGCTGATCCGGGAAGAAGGTAACCTCGACCCGGTCGGCGAAGAGGTGGTTTCGCTCAAACCCGTGCTCACCAATCCGGTCTTCATCTGAGCCAGACAAATCGTTACCAGTTTTTCGGAAGTGGCAACACTTTGTCTGGAGGCATCCTCCGACGCTTTCCACTCCTCTCCGGTAAGTAACCGGCATCGAGCCGGGTTCGGCCCACACGGGCCGGATGTGCGGCTGTCATGGTCGAAACTACCGAGAGGATCACGTGGAAAGCACCGCCCATCAGGACGAACAACCCGAAAGCCTGGACACCACCGGCTTTGTCATCGCGCCGCTGGCCGCAGCGGCCGCGCTCGACTCGGCCGCCTTCAGCAAGGTCAACGCCGCAGAAGCAATTCCGGCCACCTGGGAAGAACGCGCCCGTAAGGCCTGGGAATACTACGTCGAGGAGCCGCTGGTGAAGAATTGCGTCAACTCCTGGCGCACATTCGCCGTGGGCGACGAGATCAAAATCACCAGCGATGACGAGACCCTCAAGGAGCAGGCTCTGGAGGCCGCCTGGCGGTTGAACATCACGCAATTTATCAAGGACATGGTTCTTCAGCTCCTGGTGAAAGGCGACGCCATCGGCTTCAAGCGATTCACCAAGTCCGGCCAGGACATCGAGGAGCTGGTCTGCGTCAATCCGGTCTCGGTCAAGGTCAAATACGCCCAGGGCGAACTGATCGAGGCCCGGCAGTTTCCCGAGGACACACCCGGCGGCGGGGAATCCATTCCGCTGCCCGTCGAGCAGGTGGTCCACCTCAAATGGGACGCACCGGCCTTCTCGCCCCGGGGCAACTCCCTCGTGCTTCCCGCCTTTCAGGCCATCGAACTGCTGCGCGACTACCGCCGGGCCGAACAGGCCATCGCCAAGCGCTGGGCCACGCCGTTCCGCCTGCTCAAGGTTGGCGGCGCGTTCGGCCAGAAGATGGTGATGCCGGACCAGCGGATGCTCGAACAGGTCCGCGACATGGTCAACAAGATGGACATGAAAAGCGGCCTGGTGGTCCCGTTCTACGTCAACGTCGAAACCCACGGCACCGATGGCCAAGTCCTCAACGTCGAGGACAAGGTCAAGGAGGTGAAGGAAGACATCGTGGTGGCCCTGGGGCTGTCACGCTCGCTGGTGACCGGCGACGGCCCGAATTTCGCCACCGCCTCGGTGAGCATGCAGAAGATGATGGTCATGATCCGCGAGATCAAACAGGCCGCACGCAAGCTCCTCGACTGGGTGTTCGACGACTGGATGGAGCTGAACGGCCACGGCGAAAAGAGCATCCAGTTCATCTTCAACGACCTCGACCCCAGCGACGCGGTCGATTTCAAGAAACTCCTCATCGAACTCTACGACCGCAAGCTCATCAGCCGCTCCAGCCTTCAGCTCAAGATGGACCTGGACCCGGACATCGAGGCCGCCAACCGCGAGACCGAACGCAAGCAGATCGACCTGATGGACGAGAAGCAGGTGAAGCCGGTGGTCGACATGGTCGTCTCCGGGATTCTCAGCGTGCCTCGCGCCCGGAAGATGCTCGGGATTCCGGCCGAAGACGATGAACCCACGGCGGAGGCGGCATTGGTCTGGTCGGGCGACCTGGAGTCCACCGGCGATGCGGCCGTGTGCGACGAGTGCAGCCATTTCATTGCTGACACCAACCACTGCCGGGTCCACAACAGCGAGCGCACCTTCGACGCCCCGGCCTGTCGCTTCATCGACCGCCGGGAGCCCCGCTGATGCCGTCGGAGCTCAAGCAGCGCATCCAGGCGGCCACCCTGAAGAGCCTGACGGCCCGCAACCGCTACAACGACCAGGTCACGGCCCAGCTCACCCAGGCGCTGAAACAGGCCGAAGACGAGGTCGCCCGCGCCATACTCCAGTACCGCTCCCTCGGCTCCCTGCCGGACAACAAGCTCGCCGCCCTCAAGGGGCTGGAAAAGCTCCAGCTCGAACTCGACGACACCATGAAGCGGCTCAAGCGGGAGCAGACCCTGGTCTTTCGCAAGACGACCAAGGACTCCTTCAAGCTCGGTATCCAGCAGGGAATCGGAGAACTCGCCGATGCGGCGCTGCCGTTCTACGCCGACCTCAAACCCGAAGGCATCGACAAGCTGGCCACTAAGGTGTTCACCATCGTCGACACCAATGCCCTCGACTTCATGGCGCAGTACAACCTCACACTCGCCGGAGACGTTCACCGCGAACTCGCAGACGGCATCAAGCGGGTCATCATGCAGGCCATCGTCGAGGGAAAAGGAACCGACGACATGGTCCGGGATCTAGGAAAGGTGGTGATATACAAGGAATCGTTCAAACAGGCGGGGACAAAGGTGTTCAGCAAGGCTCAGTACCGCATGGAGATGATCGCCCGCACCGAGGTCCTCCGCGCTCACAACATGGGACGAAAAAAGTTCTATACGCAGGTAGGAGTCGAAAAGTTGGAATGGATGACAATGAGCGATGAACGGACTTGTCCGGTCTGCGGCCCGCTTGATGGAAAAGTCTTTCCCAGCGACAAATTTCCCCAACAACCCGCTCATCCCTTTTGCCGATGCACCAACCTTCCAGTAATCGAACAAGAGGAGTTACGAAGCATTTAACTTCTCGGCTTCTTAATGTCTTTGATGAGCAGCGAGACCGTTCCCTTGGGCAACTTTGCCTCGACCGTGGAGCCCAGTGTCGCACCTATAAGTGCTCTTGCAATTGGTGTGTTGATATTGATGGCTCCCCATTCCGGGTTCGATTTTTCGCAAGTTATTAATGCCTGCTTCTCGACCTGAGGATTTTCAATATCCACATAAACTACTGTATCCTCAACCTCGACTTTGATATCAACCTCTGGCTCATGAATGGGCCTAGCGGGTTCGCTTTCTTGGGGTTCTTCCTCGACCGGTTCGTCTTGCGGCGCTGATGTGGATGGGTTTGGTTCGTCGGGAATATCAATATTTTGCGGGTAAATGCCTCTTTCCTCTAACGCATCCCAAAGGCCCTTCAAGGCATCAACCTTGTTTGAGTAAAACCCCGATTCCCTAACCCTGAAAAACTCCCATCCGCAACGCTCCAATTGCCGCTGACGCTGCATA
This sequence comes from Dehalogenimonas lykanthroporepellens BL-DC-9, assembly GCA_000143165.1. Classification (NCBI taxonomy): domain Bacteria; kingdom Bacillati; phylum Chloroflexota; class Dehalococcoidia; order Dehalococcoidales; family Dehalococcoidaceae; genus Dehalogenimonas; species Dehalogenimonas lykanthroporepellens. The sequence continues at coordinate 1,647,461 of CP002084.1, read as the reverse complement.
TCGTCTTCGTACCGATCAGCCCCGTGCCAGTTGTCACCATCGCACTCAACGGCCAGCCGCGCCTGTCCTCCCTCAACCACGAGGTCGATCCGTTTTCCAGCGACTTCGTACTGTGACAGTACAACAAATTTCTTGCGAAGCAGTTCCAATGCAACGTCAACTTCGAACCAGCTTTCAAATGGCGCAGGTGGGTTCACAACGCGCCGATTGTCCTGTACCGCCCGCCGTTCGAGTTCGTCCCGGTCAATTCCAGCAATCTGTTGCGGCTTTGTTTTCTCGAAGAAATCGAGAAGCTTTCGCCGGAGACAAGTAGTGCTGAGGTCATCACAGGTGACAGAATGGAAAAGAATCATCCTGTCGCGGGCGCGGCTGGCTGCAACATTGAACCGTCGCTCGTCGGCTGCCTTCGTGAGAGGGCCGATTCTTTCGTTGTTGGCCGCAACGAGCGACAGAAACATAATGTCGCGTTCGTCGCCCTGGAAACTGTAAGGATTGCCGCAGACCAGGCGCCGCCGTTCCATTTCTTCCGCGCCCAGTCGTTCAAGTAATTGATTCTCGATCAACGCAGCTTGCGCTTCACCCTGAAGAACAACCACGCCAATCGACATGTCATCGTATCGGCTGTCGTCACAAAGTGACGCTATCCTTGCGACGATGGCTTCGGCCTCCGGGCGATTGATCGTCCGATTGTTCGTACCTTCGCGATATCCTCCACTCACAAAAACATGTTCAAGCGGTGGCAACCGGTTCGGCCCATACTGTCTCAATGGAATCAGCGGTGTATCCGAATAGCAAAGATCGTTGCTGAACCGAATTATTTCCGGCATGCAGCGGAAGTGCTCGCGCAGAGTAATCCGCCGGGTTCCATAGCGTAGTTTTCCGTGATCGAACAAGCTGCTTTCTATATCGAAAGAGGATTTGAAGTGGAAATCGTAAAGGAACTCTTCCATTAGACGATGTACCGCATCGCGTGGTAAACCCACTGCATCCGGGCTGATCTGCTTGTCGTCGCCAACAATCACTATCTTCTTGCCCAGATAAAACAACGGGAGCGCCTCGACGCCGCACTGCGAAGCCTCGTCAACGATAATCACATCGAACATGCCCGGCGCGGGATACACTGTATCCCAAACACGATGGAGGGGCATTACCCAGGCCGGAACCGCTTCGCGACATTCATTCAGATGCCCTTGGGCCTCACGGCGATGGCGATGCGCGTGTTTCCCTGTCCCTTTACCAAGCCGCCGCATGGACTGCTGCCAGGCTTCCATGTGGCGGCGATGGTCTTCCTTGAGTCGCGAGAAACAGAAGGACCACGCATGAAGCGAGGCGAGCTTCGCGATTATGCCGTTTACCTCGTCCTCGATTTGTTTGGCGCGCTTGGCTAGAGCCGGAACATCTTCCTGCCGGATGTATTCCTCGATCCAGTATCGCGCTTGCGCCCAATGCCAGGCGTCGCCAATACGCTGAATTCGCTCCTCCCAATATGGCTCATAGCAGGTGGCCTCCAAACAATCCGCAAGGCGCGGAAGCAGGTGGCGTAATTTCTTTAGGTATTCTTCGACTTTCCGGAGGCGCAGGCGCTCCTTATCCAAATCCTGTATCTTGTTTATGCTTTGTGCGAATCCGTCAACATTGCGGCCACGAATCGCGATCAGTAATTCTTTCGTTACAGGATGTGCGTTGCTCTTGGCGGCTATGGAAGAAACCGGAACTTCAACACGCTGGATTTCCTCAGCAGTAATCCGTCTGTGGATACTTGCCAACGCGAGACGGCAGGACAGGATTATTCTTTCAACCTGGGACTCATCTGCCCATACGGGCTCTTCTATTGTCGGGCATCTCTGTATTGCCTCACGGCAATTGCCAATAATTCCTTCAAGCGACAAGGCGTTTTCAAGTGCGTTGCTCAGTGATTTGAGAGTAGTCAGTTGCAGAGCATAAGGCCCTTGCGCCTTATCAGACCGACCTATCCAAAATCCCCATGCTTTCTCGCATTCGATGCGGACATGAAGTACATTGGAAAGGGTTGCGAAATGTTCGCCTGTCAAGCAAGGGCGACCGTTGATCTTCACAGACTTGATCACATAAATCCGTTCTTTTACGGGCCTCGGTCGGAATACGCCCCAACCCAGTTTACCGCCATTATCCATGTGTTCTTTAAGTTTTCTGGCGTCTTCACACAGCACTCTGACGTCGCAGGTATCCGGGAATTCAATCTTGGTGTCATCCGCTACCGCAATGTGTTCCTCGACTGATGTAATGGCGTATCGCGTGACACGGAGCAGTTCGTGCCACAGGGACGAATTTCCGCCCAGAACATCGCGCACAGCATCGTTCATCCACGAATGCGGAACCGCCATTAACCTTTTTCTGGTATCGCGGAAAGTGGACAGAACGTCACGAATTGCCTCGATGGTCGATGGATTGTTTTTTGCCAGCAAATCGGCGAAACGTTCATCGGCTCCGCCTGTTGATGCCTCCTGTTCTTCAATCGCATTTGTCTCGTTCTTCACCAGATCGGCGAAGCCTTCCGAGGACAGCAAGGCGTCGGGCCACACAAGATCCAATTCCCTGCGCTTCTCAAGCGTAAAGCGACGGAGAGTCTCCAGAACGTTACGCAAATCGCTTGTGGATATCTGGCAGGTCTTTTCCAAAGGCACCGAATCCGAGAACCATTCGAAGGCGGCGCGGTCGCGGCTCACAGCTTCGGCGATTCTGGCCGCTGTCCCTCGATAGGTCCCCTCTGCAATGGATTGCGTATGTGTTTCGGATTCTCGGATGTCACGGAGCCGCCGGTCGACCTTGGCCTTTTCTTCCCGGAGCTTTCGGAGACTCTCTTCAAGTTCCACACGTTCTCGTGTGGCGCGATCTTCTTTCCATTCCTCATTTTTGCGGAGAATGCCGCCAACGCTGGACTCTAAAGAGCGCCGCTCCTCAAGTCCGCTGCCAAGCAAGTTGATGCAGAGAGGGCGTAATTCATTTGGAACAAGTCCTTCAAGAACCTGAAGCGCACGTGGTGTCTTCGCCGTGATCAGCGTTCGCTGTCCCGTTGCAAGCAAATGGCAAATCAGATTCGCGATAGTATGGGATTTCCCGGTGCCGGGCGGCCCTTGCACCAGAACGCCGCTTGCCGCACGAATCTTATCCACGATGCGGCGTTGCTCATCATTCGAAGGCTTTGGGAAAAATACTTCCCCATCGAATTCAGCATTGGTATCGTCCAGACCGTCGCTCTGATCACGATCATTTTTCGTGCGAACCTCGGCAAGGTCTGCAAATTCGCCGGGGATGTCTTCGCCCTTTTCGATTTGCTCCTTGATCCGTTTCAAGGTTTCAGTAAGGCCTTTGGTAGAGCGTTTTCGCAGAATCAAAGCAGGAGCATATTCGACGACTGGCTTCGATGAAGCGCGAATATTTTTCACTTCCAGGGAGTCGTCATAATCGCCTTGCGAATTGATCGAATGCACCAAAGCCTGGAGCACGCCTTCAACACATCCCTTCTCCCAGGGGTCGTCTTCGGCTCTGGAAAGTGAAACCTTCGCGGTTTCTTCGGCACGCGCTGGCTGTTCCTCGATATCCAACATATCGAGTTCGGGGCGTAATTTGGCACCTTCGGTATGAGGACGGACGGTGAATTTGCCCAAACGGGCTTCGAACTCAAGAATAGCGTCGGCGACAACCAAGTGCCGCCGGGCACGCTGCCCGGTGGGCGTCTGCCAAGTCAGCAGGCCTAAACCGAGCACGAGTTCATATTCCTCCCCAAGGCGGAGTTGCTCCTGATGGATGGCAAAGAGTGAGGAATATACTTTGTGGACCTTCTCCCAGGCATTATGTGACTCTGTCCAGGGTAGCCACTTTTCTTCAACATACCGATCCCATGCACGCTGAATCGTCGGATGATCTTCTATATGTTCAGTGTGCGGAATCGTTTCCGGTTGATCCGATCCTTCGTGCCAATCTGGATTTTGGATTTGTCTAGTGATTTTTGACAGAAGTTCAGGCAAATCGCCCTTATTTCGTAGTGCAGTTTGATTTACCCAGTCTTTGCATTGAGCGGGTACGGCAGGCAATTCCGGCTCCCGCCGATTTTCCACCTCAAGCCACTCGTCCGGCTCATGCTCCTCATCACGTCCCCACGCCTGAGTAAAACACCCTCGCTCATGCGGGACGCTTGAAACCCAAAGGATCTTCTCGTATTCGGCAATATCGCGAATCAGTTTCGAACGCAGAGTCGCCAGCCGGAGCAAATAATCGACCAGACGAACGGTTTTTTCATTCGGACTCTGCGTTGTCGAGGTAGTCATTTTGTTTCCCCCGTGGATTTTTTATCCGCCGCAGGCCGCTTGCTTTTCACCCAATCGTCGATCTCATCCCGGTCGAACCGCCACTGTGTTCCGATCTTGGAACCGAGCAGCTCGCCTTTCTGGGCCATCTGATAGAGCTTGCTGCGGCTCATCTTCAGATAGCCGGAAAGCTCCTCGATGGTCAGCCATTTGTCTTGAGGTTCCATGTCAGTCACCGCTTTTCTGAGCCCAATAATAAAACATGATAACACAAGATAACGAATAGCAGATCGACTTTCAAGCCAAATCTCGGCAACTTCCAGGAAATTTCCGGCTGAACCCCGCCCGCTGAAATTCGCCGTCACCCTCCGACACATCGCCGACGCTTCCGGTAAGTAACCGCTGAACGCTCCCCGCAGGTCGCGGAGAGCACAGCAAACTGACCGGAGACGTTGATGGAACTGTTCGCCACAGACCTGGAAAGGCTGGCGTTTCTACTGGAGGCCGATGCGGCGCTGACTCTCGATCCCGATGCGCTTGGGACCGAGGCCGCCGAACAGTCCGCTCCTGAAGAGCTCCCTCCCGAGAAGCGCCCCAAGTACATCACCAACTACATCGGCAGTAAGCAGAAGCTCGTCGACTGGATCTGGAAGCATACCCCGGAGGGCACTGGCACGGTGCTGGATGCCTTTTCGGGGTCTGCGGTCGTGGCCTACATGTACAAGACCAAGGGCCTCCAGGTCATCGCCAACGACCGGCTCCGCTACTGCCACCATGCCGCCAAGGCGATCATCGAGAACAACTCGGTTCGCCTGAGCGAGGACGAGATCGAGGCACTCCTGGCCGACAACGCCAAGGCGGGCAGCTTCGTTCAGGACAACTTCAAGGGCATTTTCTTCGCCAAGGGCGTCCATGCGCTGATCGACACCATCCGCGCCAACTGCGACAAGCTCTCCGGCTTCAAGAAAGACATCGCCCTGTTCGGCCTCGGCAAAACCTGCATGAGCGGCAAGGGTGGCTTCGGCCACTTCTCGTCGTCCACCGATTATGGCCGCCGCCAGGACACCCCCGACGAGTTCAAAGATCGCTTGCGCAAGAACCTGCAGCGCATCAACGCCCTGATCTTCGACAACGACAAGGAGAACAAGGCATACCGGCAGGACATCAACGACCTGCTGCCGAAAGCCAAGGCGGATCTGGCCTACTTCGATCCGCCCTACGCCACCGAGTTTTCGACCACCAATTACGAGCGGGCCTACCACTTCGTGGAGGGGCTCATGACCTATTGGGAAGGGCTCGAAATCAAGGCCGACACCAAGGTCAAGTATTACGAGACCGACCACAAGACCGTCACCAAGGCCAACGCCAGCGAGTTCTTCCAGACTTTTCTCGGCAACGCCAAGCACATCCCGCACTGGCTGATCTCCTACCGCGATCACGCCTATCCCAACGAGCAGGAGATGAAGCGGATCATCGGCTCCTTCGGCAAGCAGAGCCGGATGAGGTCCAAGGATCACCACTACGCCATCACCTCCAAGCACGGTGAGGCTTCCAACGCCAAGGAGCGTCTGTTCGTCTGCGCTCCCGGGGCCAAGGCCAGCGCCGAGCGGGAGGAAAAACCCGTTCCGATGGCCGCCGCAGCGAACTTCCACACCAGCATCCCCGTGGACATCCAGCTGGGCGAAGGCGAACGCCTCACGACCGAGGCCATGGATGTCGGCTCGGCGGGCGACCCCCAATTCAGCTTCGTGCTCTGTCGCACCGGCACCAACAAGAACGGCGACCACTTCACCGCCGAGGAGTTGTCCGGTCGGCATATGACGGCCGTGAACAAGAAGGTCGATCTGCAACATTCGCAGGAGTTCAACGACATCGTGGGCGGCATCGTCGCCGCCGACTACCTGGAGGACGACAACGGCGGCCGCGTGGAATGCGTCGGTGAGCTGTACGTCCACGACACCCCGGCCGCCCGGCTGGCCTACAAGCTGATGAAGCGCGGGATCATCTCCCAGGTCTCCATGGAATGCGACTACCAGGAAGGCGAATGTTCGGTCTGCCACAAGCGCTTCCAGAACAAGGCCGACTACTGCACCCACCTGCGCAAATTCAAGGGCCGTGATTTCAACGGCCAACCCGTTTTCGAGATTCTGCACGGCGTCACTTTCACCGGACTGGGACTGCTCGACCGCAAAGGCGCGGACGAGAACGCCAGGATTCTGCAGGTGGCGTCCCTTCAGAGCCAGCCCGACCAATCCCAACCCGAAGGAGATTCCACGATGGAAGACAAAACCAAACCTACCGAAGACCCGGCCGCCAAGACTGAATCTGACGCGGCCAAGAAGAAACCGGCCCAGCAGGAAGGCGATCCCGCTCGCGTTTCCGACCTGGAAAAGGAAAACCGCCAGCTCAAGGCCCAGGTCGCCGAGCTGCAGAAACGCGTCCAGGAACTGGAAGCCGAACAAAAGGCGGCCGCTTGCCGCTCCCGCGCCAAGAAGCTGCTCACCCGTCTGGAGAAGCAGGGACTCTCCTTCGCTTCCGAGGAGGACCGGGAAGCCGAACTGAAACGCCTGGCCGAACTGTCCGACGAAGCATTCGCCGCCACCGAGGCCGCTTACGAACGCCTGCCCAAGTCGGCAAAAGCGGACAAGGACAAGGAAGAGAAACCCGCCGACAGCGACCAGGGCGGCAAGCCCGCCGCCAAGGCATCGACGGAAACCCCGCTGCGCAGCGACGCCGGTGTCCGGCCCCACGATGTGGACGACCGCAAGGTGTCGCTCGAGGACCGCCTGCGCGACGGGTTCATGGCCGCTTACCGCAACCGTGTCGGCGAGGACACTCCCGAACACTCGGAAATCAACGCTTAAGGAGGAAACACCATGTCATTCATCAATCCGTGTCACCGCAGCCTCGCCTATGGCGACGGCCACATCCAGGGCGACGGCCAACTCGGCCAGGTGGTCCGCGTGGTCGGCGACGACCTGTTCGCCGTCAACACCGATCCCACCAAGCGCTCCTTCGGCATCCTGATCAAGGATTACGCCGGTGGCGAAATGCCAGGCATCTACTGCGACGGCGGCGTCTACGAGACCGACGCCTTCGAAGGGACCGTCGTCGCCGGAGACGACCTGAAAGTTTCGGCGGGCGGTCGCCTGACCAACGGCGTCGCGGCCGGGGAGCACGTCGTCGCCCACGCCATTTCCGTACAGAGCGGCGTCCTCAAATTCCGCCTGCTCGTCTAACCCAAGGAGCCAACGCACATGAAAACCAATCAGTTGAAGATCCACTCCCAGGAGTACATGGAAACCATGGCGCGGCTCATGAGCGAGGCTCTCGAGTCGCCCGAAGGCATGCGGGCGCTTGCCGCCGCCATCGCCGCGCCCATCGAACGGGAGATCAAGCGCAAGGAGATTTCCTCGTTGCTGCTCACCAAGCACACGCTGCCCAAGGGCGAACGTCCGGTCTACCAGAAGAAACCGACCGTCAAGGCCCACTGGATCAGCAAGGACGGCGACGCCCAGGAGCAGGAGGTGGGCAAGGACGAGGTCGAGTTCCCCACCAACCGCATCCACTCCAACCCGATGGTGGACGTTTCCGTCCTCAAAAACGGCAACATCGGCACGCTGATGGACATCCAGACCAGCGCGGCTGACGCCATCCGTAAGGAGATGGATCGCCGCACCATCTCGGTGCTCTCCTCGGCCATCCCGGCGACCAACACCATCGAGGTCACCGGCGATTTGCTCACCGAGGAGGCACTGAACGAGGCCATCTCGATCATCGAGGACCTGGAGCTGTCGGTGAAGTACATCGTCATGCGCGGCCGCCGGTTCAACGACATGCGCGGCTGGAACCTCGATCCCCAGACCAAGCTCGAGCTGCGTCAGAAGGGTGTCATCAAGAACTACGGCACCGGCGGCATCCTGTTGACCGCCTCCATGCCGCTGGGCGAGATCATCATCGTCCCGGATGAAGAGGTCGGAAAGATGCCGGTGCGCGAAAACCTGAAGACGGAGTCCATCGATCAGAAGACCCGCTTCAAGACCGGCTGGCTGGTGTGGTCTGAAATCGGCCAGGGCATTACCCGCCCTGACATCATGGCCAAGGTCAAACTGGTTCCGTAATCTTAGGAGGTGACGTGAGATGAATCGAATCAAGAACATCCGTCCCGGCGTTCTGGTGATCCCCGACGCCGGGCTGAAACTCAAGCCCGGCCAGGTGGTCGAGGTGGAACGCCTCACCAAGCAGATCCAGGCGGCGCTCAAGAACGGCCGCCTGGCCATAGCCGACAAACCGAAGCAGGAACCGCTCGCCCCTCCAGAGCCAGACCAGGACGCGGAACCGGTGGACCTGAGCAAACTCTCCGCCACCGACGCCATCTCCAGGGTCAACGAGGAAGCCAATCCAGAGACCCTCAAAGGCTACATGGACACCGAGAAACGCCGCACGGTGATCGACGCGCTCAAGAGCCGTTTGGAGGGTCTGCAAGGTGTTGCTGAGTGACCTGATCGCCGACCTGCGGCTCGACTTGTCCGATCCGGGCGCATCTCTCTTCGAGGACCAGACTCTGGAGAGATGCGTCCGGAAGGCCGTTTTTCGGGTCGGCCGTGACCTCGACCAATCGCTGACGATCACGGTCGGAGAGATCACCCCCGATCCCACCGGCGAGGTCCGCGAGCTCCTGGTGATCATGGCGCAGATCCACGCCTGCCAGGTCATGCGTTCGGCCACCGCCAACGCCTTCTCCTTTTCCAGTGGCGACAAGCGGGTGGATAAAACCGGCCAGCCCGGCCACTGGGCCAAGCTCGAGGCCGATCTGCTCGCCGACTACCGGCAGCGGCTCACCGAGCTGCGTCCGGCCACCCAGCTCGATCAGGAAGCCTACATCCTGACCCCGAGCGGCCTTGCGCCGGTCATCTACGAACAAGGAAGCGAGCTTGAGCTGTGACCCTGCTTAGTGGTCCCGAGAAAGCTGCGGCCGCCGGGGACGTGAGAGAGCTGATCCTGGCAAGCTCACAGGAAGCCGCGTTGCTGCGTGCCGTACCGGGTGAGCGGTTGTATGGATCGGACGACGCATCCTTCGCCGAGTTGGAGACCTTTCCGCTCGAGTTCATCGAAACTCCTCCGGAGGACCTCGCCAACAAAATCGACGCTACGGCCTGCGGGCTCCCCGGTCTGGACGTGAGACCGGAAGACAGGGTGAAAAGCGGCGCGGACGTCTTCCGGGTTCAGACCGTGGTGGAGGAACGCCTTTTCGGGGTCGTGACCCACAAGGTACTGAAACTGGTTCGCCACCATGGGAGTTAAACGTTTCGAGGGACTTGCCACTATCCACGATCTACTTTTTAACAATCTGTTGTCTGCACTGGTTTGAGCAGTCATTTAGATTCCCCCGCATGCCGACCCCCATGCCAACCTTTTTCATAAACTGTGCCTGCATTAGGCTATTCAGCCCCTGAAAAGTTTTCCATTGTAGCGATTGCTACGGCACTCCCCGATTCCCTTTGTTATTTTAAATTGGAAGGTGACCCCAACACGTGGTGATTGATTAGGATGGCGTTATGCAGACTCTCAAAGACAGAATAAACGACCACAAGCTGAACTCGGTTGCAAGAATTCCCAAGGATTACAGATTGATCATGCAATCCTCCACCGAGGAATTGAGTAAATCGGGCATCCTAGAGCAAACTGTACAAAAAGGTGACACGTTTCCCGATGCGATGCTTATGAATAGCCGAAGTTTGCCTGTCAAACCAGCAAGTTACTTGTATCGAGAATATACGGTTGTCACCTTCTACCGGGGAATTTGGTGACCTTACTGTAATTTGGAGCTGGAAGCTCTAAATGATTCTTTCGACGAAATCAATAGGATGAGAGCTGGATTAATTGCAATTTCTCCCCAAAAGCCGTCAATCAATCATGCAGTAAAACGTAAATTAGGGCTTAAGTACGAGGTGTTCAGTGATGTCGGGCTTACCCTCTCCGAATCTCTCGGTTTGGTTTTTGAGTTACCTCTTCGTCTGCAAAAAGTCTACGCCGCTTTGGGAGTGGACCTTCAACGAGCCAATGCAGACGGACTATGGCGGCTTCCCATGCCAGCACGGCTGATTGTTGATCGAAGTCGGCGTATTCTCGATGCAGAGGTGAATGTGGACTACCTGATACGGCCTGAACCGTCAGAAACCATCAAAAAGCTTGAGTTGATTATAATTCGTAATCGATAGGTTGAATCGATTATTGAACATGATTCCATTTTAATAAAGGAGTCCCGATTATGAGAACACAAATTATAGGTATATCTGGAAGCCCGATCCAAAATAGCAATACGGATCGATTGATCCAAGCGGTATTGAAGGCAACTGGCCTCAGTGCAGAATTTATAAAATTAAGTAAGACACGTATCGGCCCATGCATAGCTTGTTTGGGTTGCAAAAAGGACAATATCTGCAAAGTTGAGGACGATTTCCCGGCAATTGCAGAGAAGGTGCTCAACGCGGGAGCACTCGTAGTCGGTGGATACAGCCCCTATGGCGGCGTGGATGGTTTTACGAAAGCTTTTCTGGAACGTCTCTTCTCCCTTCGTCATCAAAATGGTCTTAACAGAGGAAAACTGGCTGTTGTTGTCGCTACGGGGATAGGACGTGGAGCGCCCGGTCTTAATGAGGCGGCCGATCAAATCTCTCATGCGCTTAAACTTGAAGGGATGGAGGTATTGGGCCAATTGAAAGCGGTTGGCAATCCCGAATGTATGGTATGCGGTTATGGTGAGACATGCCCCATGAGCGCTCTTCCTTGGATATTCGGTGAGGACACGACCGTGACATCCGAGAAATTCAGCAACGTTGAAAACCAAACAGAAACATGGCAGCAGGCACATGATCTCGGACGTGTAATCGCTGACCGTCTGCGTGGACAACTGGCAATGTAACTGTGGAGTGTGACCACACCCACGGAAAGGAGGTGAAACACGATAAAGACAAAGGACTTATTGCTGGCCGAATTATAGGCGTTTTCGTGTTTTAAAAACATATTATGACACAGGAGGTAATCATGGCGTCAAGTATTTCCAAAGAATTGCAGGAATTTGTAAAGGGCAAGCTGGGTTGGGTAGCCACCGCTAATCAGGAGGGCATGCCCAATGTCACTCCCAAAGGCACTATTCAGGTGCTGGACGAAAACACGATTATTTTTGCCGATCTCTTTTCTCTCAAAACCAGGGACAATCTCAGGAACAATCCAAAGGTCGCAGTAACCCTTGTAGACCATGAAAAATTCATTGGGTATCAATTCAAGGGAAAAGCGGAGCTTATCGACAGCGGTCCAATTTACGAGAAGGTAAGAGAGGAACTGAAGAAGGCGCCAAAACCGCTCCCCGAGCCCAAATACGTGGCAAAGATCACAGTTGAAGAGATTTATGATCAGTCTCCTGGTCCCAACGCAGGAAACAAAATAGGATAACGCTCTGATTATAGTCACTAATTGGTCATGTGGAAAGCATTATGTGACATGCTTTCCGAGTCCGGAGGGTGGCCTGGGGGCGGTATATCTCCTGTCTCCAGGTCCACCGCCATTTTCTGGAGTCTATAAACGCGGAAGGAGTCGATTCCCATGAAAAGTGACTTTCACGATTCCCTCGTGGTCGTATGGAGTTCACAAGACCCAGACGTCGCCCTGAACATGGTATTTATGTATTGTAAAAATTCTATGATCAAAGGGTGGTGGGGCACTGTCAAAATGATAGTTTGGGGACCATCTGCGAAGCTACTTTCAGAGGACCTCAAACTGCAGACCGAACTCGTCGGAATGAAGAAGGTTGGTGTTGAAACGTTGGCGTGTAAGGCCTGCGCTGACAGGTATGGAGTATCTGAAAAACTCGAAAAACTCGGGTGCCAGGTTATTTATATGGGAGAACCCTTAACACGACATCTCAAGGAAGGATTCATGGTTTTGACTTTTTAATTTGTAAAGTGCCGTGACCAATAATTGTACAGAGAAGGTAGGAGCGCAATACAAATAAGTACCAACAGTTTCAACCTAAAGGATGTGGTCTATGAAAGCGGACAAGGTTTTAATAGCATGTGGGATTTTCAAGGATGAGATCAATTTCCTATTGGAAAGAAAGCGTGGTTTGGCAGGCTTTAAAGTGATATGGCTTGACGCCGGACTTCATTCCGATCTTAAATTGCTTGAAAGTGAGCTATTATCTGCTATCGATATTGCAAAAAATATTGGAAAGGTGGATGTCAAGATATTGTACGGTAATGGGTGCCTTCCACAAATTAAGTCCATAGCCGACAGTAAGGGCGCGCATATTATACCTACAAAAAACTGTTTGTCAGCCTTCCTCGGAGAAGAGAAATCAATAGAATTGGAACAAAATAACACGATGCTTATGACACCTACATGGGTGAGAGTTTGGCCTGCAAATATGAAACGATTCTTCGGATGGAATGAGGTGGATTTTCGTATGAATCTTGGAAGATATGAACGGATTCTTGTGCTGGATTCCGGAGTTAATTCCTTGACAGAGGATGAAGTACTCGAATTTTTCGACTTGGTACAGGTCCCCGTTGAATTCATGAACTTGAACTTGGATCATTTTGATAATATGTTAAATGGGTTGCTGGAATGAAACTAACCTACAAATGGCAGGGTTCCTTCGGCTATCTGAAATGGACTACTTTTGCCACGACAGCCCAGGGAATTAGAAAATTGCTGGAAGGAGGCAGTTCCTATGAGTTGCCTATGTGAAAAGCTAAAACCGAAGGGTAGTGAATGGTCGCAAATATGCATCGGGCAGCTTTGGGTTTTTGATGGACTGCGCCAGGCGGAAATGGAAGCGGTCGTTCGAGAGGCGTTGCGTAAAAAATATCAAGCAGGCCAATCAGTTTTTATGCAAGGCGATACAGCGAAACAGATTTCGTTGATCAAAGCCGGTCGCGTAAAATTGAGCAAACTCTTAGAGGATGGTACGGAATTAACTCTGGATATAAGGAAGCCTGGCGATTTTTTGGGGGAGTATATATTTAACGATGATTTCAACTATCCTGTGAGTGCGTGGAGTATGGAGGAGACATTGGTGTGCAGCTTTACAAAAGATCGTTTTGAAAAATTGGTTCTTGAATATCCCAATATCGGTCTCCAGGTCATCAAGAACTTGAGTGGTCGTATCGCTCAGTTAACTGATCGGGTCGGGGCCATGTCCCAAACTCACTTGGAAGAAAGACTTTACAGTGTCCTGCTCAATGTCGCCCGGGAGCATGGCGAGAAAAAAGAAGAGGGTTATGTTATTCAGTTTCCGTTAACGCATGAAGATTTGGGTTTTCTGATCGGAGCGCATCGCGTCAGTATTACTCGTGTAATGAAACGGCTAAAAGACTCTGGGAAGATCCTCCAAACAGGTCGTCAGCTTGTACTGCCACTGGAAGCTGTGACATGATGTTCATGCCCGCAACCGTTTTTGCCTTGGCTGAAATCCAAAAGAAATTCTTTTGAAAATGAGAAAAGTTTATGGGGGTTAAGCGCTTCGGAGATTGGGACAAAGCGAAGGCGAAGCTGGTCGCTAATCCCGGAGCCCGGCTCGCCCTGGCGATCCGTCAGGCGACCATCAAGAACGCCCTATTCCTCGTCCGCGAGATCAAACGAGGTATCCGCTCCCAGGCACCGGGCGGCAAGGCGTTCGTCAAGCTGGCCGAGAGAACCATCACGCGCAAGGGCTCCAGCAAGGTCCTGATCGACACCGGCTTTCTGGTCAATTCCATCACTCAGCGCCTCCTCACCGACCGGGCTTTCGTGGGGCTACTGCGCGGCACGGTCAACAAGGACGGCGACGACCTGGTGAACATCGGTGCGGTAATGGAATACGGAGCCACCATCCAGCACCCCACCGGCGCGGTGATCGTCATCCCGCCCCGACCCTTTCTGCACCCCACCATGGAAAAGTACCGCGAGCAGATCATCGAGAACTATCGCAAGGCGATCCGCTCAAGTATGTCACTCTGATATCTTCTTGTTTACCTTGAGCATACTGATAACAACTTCCGCAATTTCTTCGAGAAGAATAAACCAGGTAGGCAAGCCTCGGGATTGAGGATTTCCAATTCCCGGGAATCTTTGATCTTCAGAACCATCATTCCAGCGCAGCCTAACGGCTTCTGCGCCACCCCATTCCATTTCAACCAATGCCCAACTGTTTACCTCACCGTCATAAATGACCTTCAAATTTGACACCAAGCTCTTAGGGGACACGACAAGGTTGAGGTCGGATGTCAAATTCGGACACCAAACCTTTCATGCCGCCACCAGTCCTGCGTAGAATTGTTGAGCATAAGCCGCCGGCGACAAGAATCCCAGCCTGGCTTGCCGGCGTTGCCGGTTGTAGAAGATTTCGATATACTCCGTGATCTCCCGGATGGCTTCTTGTCTGGTTCTATAGCGCCGATGATTCACCAGTTCCTGTTTTAGCGTTCCCCAGAAGCTCTCCATAGGTGCGTTGTCGTAGCAGTTCCCTTTCCGGCTCATGGAAGCTCTCAAGCCAAATCGTTCCAGTAGTCGCCGGTACTCAAGGGAGCAATACTGGCTACCCCGGTCAGAGTGGTGCAACAGCCCCTCGGCCGGATGTTTAGCGGCCACCGCCCGAAGCAAAGACTCATTGACCAGGTTTCTGGTCAAGCGCTTACCCATGGCATATCCGACAATTTCGCCATTCCACAGGTCCTTGTGGCCTGCCAGATACAGCCAACCTTCATCGGTGGAAATATAGGTGATATCGGTGAGCCATACATCATTCGGCCTGGAGGCCACAAACTTCTGCGCCAACAGGTTTCCGGCTACCGGCAACCTGTGCCTGGAATCCGTGGTAACCTTGAACTTACTCTTCTGTTTGCAACGTATCCCCAGCTTTTTCCGGATACGCTTGATACGGCAAATACCCACCTTCACGCCGTGCGCTGCCAAATCCCGCTGTAGTCGCTCCGGCCCATAGGTCTGGCGCGTCCGCTTATCCGCTGCCTTGATCTCCAACTCAAGCCGCGCTTCCTCCTGACCCCGCTTCGATAAAGGCCTATCCATCCAGGCATAAAAGCCGCTACCGGAGACACCAAGCATTCGCCGGAGAATAGGGACTGGATATTTGAGCCGCAGTTCTTTCATCGCCGCGTACCGGGCAGCGACTCCCTGGCAAAGTACGCGGCTGCTTTTTTTAATATTTCCCGCTCCATTTTGAGTTCGGCATTTTCCTTCTTTACCCGGGCCAGCTCCATCTCTACTTCTGTCAGCGGCCGGTATGACTTGCCCACTTCTTCAAGCTTGCCGGCTCTGTGTTTCCTGAGCCAGTTGTCCAAGGTGTTTGACGGCAGTGCCAGCCGCCTGGCAGCTTCCGCCACAGACAATTTATCCTCTGTCACCAGCTTCACCGCTTCCAGCCTGAACTCCCTCGTATACTTCCCGTGTGGAATCCTTTCCATCCTGACACCTCCGTCTCTCTATTTTACCTGACTTTGGTGTCCGTTTTATCCATCCTATCTCAGGTCTGGTTTTACGTAACACATTTTGGACTCCCTTGGTTGCTTTGTTCATACTCCCTTTATTCGTATGTATGTACGACAAGAAGAAAGTCAAAAATTCACATTTTTGGTTCTCTTTCTACCTCTCCGACACATCGCCAGCGCTTCCGGTAAGTAACCAGGCAGAAAACGGAGGCGTCCCTTGAGCACGATACAGACCGCCACAGAAACACTGATCCGCCTGGCCAAGCAGGTCATCCACCCGGACACCGTGCTGGTGTTCCCGGATGACCTGTTCGAGGTCCAGCGCACCCCCAGCGTCATCCTCCAGGGGCCGAAGCTGACGGAAGACCGTTTCCGCCGCAGCCAGAGCCGCCTGTTCGAGAAGAATGTCGCGGAGCTGAGTTTCGAGGAGTGCCGCTTTCCCCGTCTCTATCACCTCGATTTCGACCTGGTGGTGACCGTGGACCGGGAGGCCGAACTGCTCGGTTTTCACGAATCGGTGTCGCGGTTCCTCCAGCTTTACCCGGAGATCGCCATCGCCGACCAGGGCAGCCTGAACCTTACCGAACTGGTTCCTCTGGGCGGCCTGGCCCGGGTGAACCTATCCAACCTCCGGCAAAGCTCCGGACGCATTCGCATCGAATCCTGCCCGGTGTACGACGGCGACCTGCGCGACGGTCGGCTGATCCGGGACCGGACCTTCCAGTTTCACGGCGACGTGACAGAGCAACGAACCATTCAACCGTAAAGGAGAACAACCGTGATCGAGATCAGAAACCTGCAGTTCCAACCCCTGACGTTCAACCTCTCCGGCCAGGGAACCCTCCACCTCGGGCCGCGAGAACGCAAGAGCATCGCCCGCAAGGACCTCTCCGCCGAGATCAAGACCGCCGGAAAACGCGGCCTGGTGCGCATCACCGACCTGACCGGCGGCGCGGAACCGGAGCCGGAAAAGCCCACGGCAACCGAGGACGCCGCAGCCGATGAGGCCAAGACCACCAGCAAGCGGAGGAAATAACCATGCCGACCTATCTATCGCCCGGGATTTACACCCGGGAAACGGACTTCAGTTTCTATGTGAAGCAGATCTCGACCTCGTCGGCCGCCATGGTTGGAGTGGCCGAGAAAGGCCCGATCAACAAGCCCGTCCTGGTGACGAGCTGGGAGCAGTTCATCAACCGTTTCGGCTCCTATATCAACGAGAGCTATCTGGCCTACGCCGCCCGGGCGTTTTTCGACAACGGCGGCTCGGTCCTCTATGTCACCCGCATCGCCCATCTCACCGATCCCACCGACCGGGACACACTTACGGCGCTGAAGTCTTCCATCGTGCTGCAGAACCGGGAGGCGATCCCCGCCGACGCCCTGCGGATCGAGGCCGTGAACGAAGGCGTCTGGGGCGACCGGCTCTCCGTCTCCATTGAGGACGGCTCCCTCGATCCGGCAAACCATTTCAACCTGGTGGTCCGGCATAAAGGCGATGTGGTCGAGGTATTCAAGGATCTGAGCATGGACGAGACGCTGCCGAACCACGTGGAGCTGGCGATCAACGACCGTTCGGATTTCATCCTGGTCCAGGATCTGGCAGCAGCGTCGGGAACGCCCGGCGACCGTCCGGCATTGGGCGTGTTCACACTCGGCGGCGGTGACAACGGGCTGGCCGATCTGGCCGATGCCGATTTCATCGGCGATCCCTCGCAGCATACCGGCCTCTATGGCTTTGACGAGATCGACGCCCTGAACCTGCTGATGGTTCCCGGCGTCACCACGGTGCCGGTAATCAACGCCGGAATCGCCTATGCCGAAGGGCGCAAGGATCTGCTGTTCATCGCCGACACGCCCATGCATCTGGAGCCGCTCGAGGCGGTCGATTTCCGCAAGGGACAAGGGATGTACAGCCACGCGGCCTTCAACTCCTCCTATGCGGCGCTCTATTACCCCTGGTTGGAGATCAGCGATCCGGTCAACTCGCGCAAGAAGCTGGTGCCGCCCTGCGGCGCGGTGGCGGGTTGCATCGCCCGCAGCGACCAGAAGACCAACGTCTGGAACGCGCCCGCCGGTATCGACCGGGGCCGCATCTTCAATACGCTCTCCCTGGCCTACAAGACCAGCCGTGGCGAGCGCGATGTGCTCTATCCGGAAGGGATCAACGTCATCGCCGTGTTCCCCGACACCGGCATCAACATCTGGGGCCAGAAGACGCTGCAAAGCCAGCCCTCGGCCGTGGATCGCATCAACGTCCGCCGCCTGATGATGTACATGGAGGAAGCCATCTCGGAATCCTCCCGCTTCGTGGTGTTCGAGCCGAACCATCCCCAGACCTGGCGTGCCCTCGGCCGCCTGATCAATCCCTTTCTGCAGGACATCAAGGACAAGGGCGGCCTCTACGACTTCGCCTTCCAGTGCGACGAAGAGACCAACACCCCGGCGGTCATCGACCGCAACGAAATGGTGGCCCGCGTGTTCGTCAAGCCGACCAAGACGGCGGAGTTCATCGAGCTGAACTTCATCCTGACCAGCACCGGCGCGGACTTCAAAGAAATCATCTAACGGGAGAACACGGCTATGAGAAGCGGAAATATGCCCAAAAGCCTTTATCAGAACTGGCAGTTCGCCATCGAGGTAAACGGCTTCGACGTGGCCCTGTTCCACAAGGGACAGGAGCCCAAAACCGAATTCGAGGAAGTGGCCTTCGCCCCGGCCGGGTCCATGTTCGATCAAAAGGTGGCGGGACGGGTCAAGTTCGAGGACATCACCCTCGAGAAAGGCGCACTGCAGGACGGCTCCGACGAGGCTGCCCGCGAATGGATCAAGAAACAGGTGGACGTGAACGCCGTCACCGGCGGCCTTCCCGCCGACTACATGCGCGACATCGACGTTGTCCGCTACGACCGCACCGGAAACGAGACCCGCCGCTGGACCCTGCATGGGGCCTGGGTGAAAGCGCTCGAATACGACGAGCTCGAAGGCGGCAACACCGAGAACACCATCGAGAAGCTCACCATCTGCTTCCAATACTGGACCTAAACCGGAGGATCGACCATGTACAGCTTTGAACTGCCAAGCGGCACTGAACTCGAGCTCCGGGAAATGACCGGGGCCGAAGAGGAACTGCTCACCAACCAGCGCCTGATCCGCTCCGGAGAGGCGATCAACCAGGTGCTCCGCAATTGTTTCGTCCGGCTGGGCGAGAAGACCGATCCCGATCTTTCCGAGGTGATGAACCTGCTCTCGGGTGACCGGCTGTTCGCTTTGGTCCGCCTGCGCCAGATTTCCCTCGGCGACGAGGTGGAGCTGGAGCTGAGCTGCCCGAACAGCGCCTGCCGCATGACCAACTTCGTGACCATCAATCTCGAGGATCTCAAGGTCACCCCCTACGGCGAGGAGCGCGAGTTCGCCTTCAAGCTGCCCGGCTCGAAGAAAGCCGTCCGCTTCGGATATCTCGACGGCCACAAGGAAAAACGCCTGGCCAGCCTGCGCGAGCCCAACATCACCTCGGCCATGCTCATTCGTATCCTCGACATCGACGGCAAGGCTCCCTCCAAGAAGAGCCTGGCGGAAATGTCGATGCGCGACCGCAACGCGCTGCGGCAGGAGATGTCGCGGGTCGACGCGGGAATCGACACCTCGGTCGAAACCGAATGCGATGGCTGCGGCACCAAGATCCGCACCCGTCTGGAGGCAGAACCGGCTTTTTTGTTCCCCGGAGTTCGCTTGTAAGCGACGCATTCTTTCTCGCTTACGGCGGACTGCACTGGGGCTGGTCGGAAACCCGCTCGCTGCCGCTCAGGGTCCGGCGTCAGTTCGTCGAGGCCCTCGAGCGGCAGCTTGATTTTGAACGTGAGCAAACGGAACGGCGATAGATGAACGGCGATCTCGGACTGGGCATAGTGGTATCGATGAAGGATGCGTTCTCGCAGAACGCGCAGCGCATCCGTGGCTCCATGATGGACCTCGATTCCACCGTGGCGGATGCCAGCGAGCGAATGACCCGCAACCTGGACCGCATCCAGCAAGGCACCATGATGCTGGGGGCGGGACTAGCCCTGATGGCAGTGCCCGCCGCCCTGGTCGCCTCCACCGCCGCGACCCAGAAGGCTCTGGGAGAGCTGGCGTCCCTCGGCGTGCAGGACCTCCGGGCCATCGAAGACGCCGCAGAATCCTTCACCAACCAATGGTCCGGTGCCGACAAGGCCGCGTTCATCACCGCCACCTACGATGTGAAATCGGCCCTGTCCAACCTCAGCGACGAGGCGGTGGGCGTCTTCACCTCCATGGCCGCCATGACCGCCAAGGCGACCAAGGCCACCACCCAGGAGATGGTCGGCACCTTCACCACGGCCTACGGGATCTTCAAGCCCATCATGGCCGACATGAACGACATGGAATGGGCGACCGCCTTTTCCGGAGCCATGGCGCAGACCGTGGCCTCGTTCAAGACCAACGGCACCCAGATGGCCGACGCCATCAAGAACATCGGCGCGGTGGCGGCCGCGAGCAATATTCCGCTGAACGAGCAGCTCGCCGTACTCGGCCAGCTCCAGACCACCATGCCCGGCTCCGAGGCGGGCACGCTGTACAAGGCGTTCATCATGAAGGCGGCCGAGGCCGGTGACGAGCTGGGCCTGTCCTTCACCGACACCAGCGGCCGTCTCAAGGGCGTGGTTCCCATTCTGCAGGAGATCAAGCGCCAGTTCCCCGATCTCTCCAACGCCGCCGCCCAGGTGAAGCTGAAGAAGGCCTTCGGCTCCGACGAGGCGGTCAAGTTCCTGCTGCAGATGTCGGCGGGTATGGAGAGCCTCGAAGGCAATATCCAGTCGGTGGGCCGGGCCATGAAGACCGGCACGGCGGTCACCGAACAGATGGCCGACGCCATGAACCAGGACATCGGAGCCCGGTTCCTGCTCCTACGCCAGCAGGTGGCCAACCTCAGCGAAATCCTGGGACGCACTCTGCTACCGGTGGTGACGCCGGTGGTCAACGGCGTCTCCCGCTTCATTCTGTTTCTGCAACGCATGGCCAAATCGATGCCGGGCGTGACCCGGGTGGTTCTGGGACTGTCCATGGCCCTCGGCACCATTCTGGTCGTGGCCGGAGCTGTCACCGCCGCCGTGGGTATGGTGGGACTCATGCTGCCCGCCATCAAGGCCGGGGTCGTGGCCATCAGCGCTGCGCTCGCCGGAGTGGGTTCGGCGGTCGCGACCTATTTTCTGCCAGTTACCGCGATTATCGCTGGCGTGATCCTCTCGGTGTATTTGCTCAAACGCGCCTGGGAAACCAACTTCGGCGGCATCCAAGATGTCATCACCGGGGCCTGGAACAAGGTCTCGCTGGTCTTCCGGGGGATCAGGGAGCTGGTGGGCTCGCTCAGCGGCGGTGTCGGACAGATGTCGGCCGAACTGGCCCAGAAGCTCGAATCCGCCGGACTGCTGGGCTTCGTGGTCACCGTCTTCAAAGCCTATTACCGCGTTCGTGAGGCCCTGGCCGGATTGTGGGGCGCTTTCTCCCACGCCTTTGGCCGCATCCGCGCCATCCTCGAACCGACCGTCCGCACCCTGATGAGCGCCTATGCGGCGCTGGCCAGCGCGGTCTTCTCGGTGGTGGAGATCTTCGGCGTGGCCGCCAGCGCTACCGACGGGTCGTCCTGGCGCACCTTCGGCACGATTATCGGCACCGTCGCCGGTGTGCTTCTGCAGGGGCTGGCATTCGCGCTGAAGATCGTGGCCTGGAACCTGTCGCTCATTGTCAGAGCCCTGGCGGTGGTGGCGCGCAGCGTGATCTGGGTCGGCAAGGTCATCGTCGGGTCTCTGGTCGGAGCGGCCAAGTTCATCTACAAGTTCCTGTTGCCCGTGCGCATGATCGGCGAGGCCTTCATGGCCGCCGGGAAGATCATCTATTCCGTCTGGCAGGTGCTGACCGGTGACATTTCCCTGCTGGACGGTCTCAAGGCCATTGGCGGCGCGGTCTACGATTTTCTCGCCACCCCGTTCCGCTGGGCGCGGGATGCGGTGGTCGGTGTCTGGAATTTCATTTCCGGCATCTTCACCTCCATCGGCAGCCTGGTGGCCGATGCCGCTGGACAGATCGGCCAGGCGATTCTGAATCTGCCGATCATCAGCACCCTGCGGGATATGTTTGCCACCGTGCGCTCCTTCTTCGCCGGGGATACCACCTTTTTCGAGGCGGGTAAGAAGCTACTGATCACCCTGGGCGAAGGGATCTGGTCGGCGGTGACCTATCCCTTCACCATGCTCAAGAACGCCCTCGGCAAGCTTCGCAATCTGCTGCCTTTCTCCGACGCCCGCGAGGGACCGCTCGCCAGCCTGGCCGCCTCCGGCTCCGCGCTGCTCAAGACCCTCGCCGATGGCATGAGCCTTACCCAGACGCTGCCCGCGAAAGTGTTCGGCTTCGCCGCTCACGGGATTCTCTCGGCCGCTGCGGGAGCCTGGCAGCAGGTCAAAACGGCGGGCGGAAACCTCATGGACGCCGCCTCGGCTCCTTTCCGGATGGCCGGAAAACTCTGGGATGGGTTGACCTCCGGCGCAAAAACCGTCGCTGCCAAGGCCGGTGCCATCTTCGGCGGTCTCAAACAATCCCTGTTTGGCAACACGCCCGAGCTGGCGATCAAGCCACCCCAGGTCAATGCCTGGGACGCGCTGGCCACGGGAGCCGTCAATCACCGCGACCGGATCGTTGCCACGCTGTCTGCCGTCCCCGGGGCTGTGGGCCGAATCTTTGCCAGTGCCGGTACCGAAGGGCAATCCCTCTGGCAAAGGCTTTCCAACGGCGCGAGCGCGGGCATTCAGGCGATCAAGGATCGCAGCGCCGGGATTGCCAACTGTTTGCTCTCCTCCGTTCGCGCCATGCAGGGAGTCCAGACCCCGATTCCGCAGGTGGCCGAGCAGAAGCAACCGCTCGGAGCTGCGCCGCCCGCCGAATCGATTGGGCAACGCATCATAGAAAGCGTGCTCAGTCTCGTTCCGCGTCTGGACGAACGTCTGGTGCCCAAGGCCCTGAGCGCCATGCTGATGCTCCAGCCGGTCATGGCCACGGCCGCGCCACCCCCGCAACCGATGAACGGCACCGTGCAGACCGTCGCGGCGGCCGTCGAGCCGGTAAGTAAGAGCTACATCCAGCCGTTTGCGGTGGAACCGGCACCGGAAATCGGAAGTGCCTCTCCGGCTCCGGCCGGGATTGAATGGCCCAAGACGGCCGCGCCGACTCCGATAGCGAAGCCCCTGCAATCCGGACCCGCCGAGACGGTGCCTTCCGAACGGTTGATTACTCCGGCCCGCACCGCTCTCGCGACACCCCTGCGTGGAGAGGAAGCCGGTCCGGGTCTGCGCGAGCTGCTGGAATCGCTGCTCTCACGCCTCGATGGTCTGGCCGACCGCCCGGTGGAACTGAGCGTGACCACCAACATCGATGGCCGGAAGGTGGCCGAGGCCGTCTACAAGGATCTTCGCGAGCGGAAGATCAGAAACTACGAAACCCTGTGAGAGGACCGATGAAACGCATCTTTGTCTGCAGCCCGTTCGCGGGTGACATAGCCCGAAACGTGAAGGTCGCCGAGGCTCTTTGCCGACGGGTCATGAGAAACGGTCACGCGCCGTTCGCGCCGCACCTGTTGTATCCAACCTTTACCGATGACAGCGTCCCCGAGCAGCGGGAGACGGGCATCGCCTGCGGTCTGGCCTACATGGAATGTTGCGACGAGGTGTGGGCGTTCACCGGCAACGGCATTTCCAGCGGCATGCGGCTGGAACTCGACCGGGCCGGACAACTGGGCAAGCCGATCATCGAGATCGCCGAGGTGTAAGGAATGGCCTGGGATCAACAGCCCATCAAGGGATATCTGGTGGACGCCGACACGGGGGAGCGGCTCGAATTCCAGTACAACCCCAACTCCATCAGCGACGAGAAGTCGACCGACTACGCGACGATCAAAATCCCCGGCATGAGCCATCCGCGCTACCAGTACGTCGCCGGGGAACCGCGCCGGATCGCCTTCAAGGTCGAGCTGTTCAAGGGGCCGGTCAAACAGAAGGTCGACTGGCTCCGCTCGCTGCAATATCCGGAGCACGCCGGAACCATGCTCAAGAACGCGCCGCACCGCGTACTGCTCATTTTCGGCGATCTCTACCCCGGCGTGACCTGCATCGTCCGGCAGGTGAAGGCGCGGTTCTTCGGCCTGTTCGACCGGGACAACCTGCTGCCGCAACGCGCCGAGGTGGACATCGTCCTCGAGGAATATGTGGACCGTTCCATCAACTGGTCGGAGGTGCGCTCATGATCGGCCGCAATTCCCGCTACGCCCGCTGCCTTCTTTACCGGGACAGCGACGGCACCTCCCTCGGCATGCGCCAGCGCATCGACACCACCCCTAGACACGACGACCGCCTGCACACCGTGGTCGAGGGCGACCGACTGGATCTGCTCGCGCACCGCTATCTGGGTGACGCCAGGCTCTGGTGGATCATCTGCGACTACAACGACCTCTTTTTCCCGTTGGCGCTCGAGCCGGGCCTGGCGCTGCGCATTCCCTCCCGCGAACACGTCCAGATGCGCCTGCTCGACTGAAGCGTCCGACACCTCGCCATGCCTTCCGGTAAGTAAGCAGGGAACTGCGAACCGCCGGAGATACGCATGGATCTGGATACCTTCAAACCGACATTTCTGATTCAGATCGAGGGGCACGACCTCTCGAAGGACATCACCCAGGAGATCACCTCGTTCGTCTTCACCGACAACGAGGAGGAGCTGGATGTCCTCGAACTGTCGGTGACCGACCGCAACCTGCAGTTCGTCGACGATCCGCTGTTCCAGGAAGGCAACGAGATCGTGGCCCGCTTCGGCTACGTGGGGAACCTCTCTCCGCGCAAGAAGGCGGTCATCAAGGACATCGATTACGATTTCCCGGAAAACGGCGACCCGACCATCCGCATCAAGGCCTACGACAAGGGTTTCAAACTCGCGGGCAAGGAGAACCAGAAAGTCTGGCAGAAACCCGCTCCCGGCATCCTCTATTCGGAAATCGCCGAACAAGTCGCCGCCGCCAACGGCCTCACCCCGGTGGTCACGGCCACCAAGGGGACCCATCTCCGCGTCACCCAGAGCAACATCTCGGATGCCCAGTTCCTCAAGGAGCTGGCGGAAAAGGCTCGCGACCGCGATGGCGACGGCGTGAGCGGCTATGTCTTCTACATCCAGGACGACGAACTCCATTTCCATCCCCGCGAGCTCGACCAGACGCCGCTTCTGACCCTCGAATATTTCACCGACACCAAGGGCCTGTTGCGCTCGTTCCGCCCAAGCACCCAATCCCAGGGAGCCAAGGGCGCGGGTGTCGAGACCAAGACTGTCGGCGTCGACCCGCGCAAGAAGGACGTGGTCGAGCACAAGGCCAACAACGCCACCACGCCCGAGCGGACGGCCCTGGGCAAGCAGACCTATCTGGTCGACGGCAATACCGGCGAAGGCAGCTTCAAGGAACAGGAGACGGGGCAGATCGTGCCCAGCTTCGACCGTTCCGAAGGCTTTCACGAAGAGCCGCGCCAAGAGCCCGCCCAGGACAGCGCCGAGGGCAAGTTCCGCGAGGCCGAGCTGCGTCAGGTCGAGGCAGACGCCGCCACCATCGGCATTCCCCAGCTTCGCGCCAAGAAGAACGTCGAGATCAAGGGCGTGGGGCGGAAGTTTTCCGGCATTTACTACTGCCACTCGGTGCGCCACAGCATCAGCGGCGCAGGCTATCTCTGCGAACTCAAACTCAAAAAGAACGCCCTCGGCAAGGGCGCGGGCGACAAGTCCGCCGAGTCCCAGGGCAAACCCAACGACAAGGAGGCCCCGCCCACGCCGCAAAACGAGCCGCCAGCCATGGTGACCATCGACGCGGACTCCGGCGCGGTCACACAAGGAGGCGGCAATGGGTGATCTCAGCAAGAATTTCAACCGTTCGGAATTCGCCTGCAAGGGCACGAACTGCTGCGGCCATTCGGCTGCGGTCCATCCCGACCTGGTCGACGCCTTGCAGACGCTGCGCGACCGCATCGGCAAACCGCTGTCCATCACCAGTGGCTTTCGCTGCAACCGGCACAACAAGGCGGTGGGCGGCGCGGAGAAGAGTTTCCACACGCTGGGCATGGCGGCCGACGTGAGCTGTCCCGCTGGCGTTTCGCCTGATGCACTGGCGGTCATCGCCGAGGAGATCCCTCTCTTCCGCGAGGGCGGCATCGGGGTCTACGCCTCCTGGGTCCATCTCGACGTGCGCCAGTCGGGCAAGGCGAGGTGGCGGTCATGAGCGCCGAAACCAAGACCCTGTTTTCCGGCACCGCGCTGGGTCTCTCCGGACCGCTTCGGGTGGAGATCCTGCCCAATGGAATGACCGCGAGGTTGACCCAGCCGTTCCGTGTCCGCACCGGCGCTGGCCGCGTCATCGAAGTGCCCGCCGGGTTCGAGACCGACTTCGCCTCAGTGCCGCGCCTGTTCTGGCGCGTGGTGCCGCCCTGGGGACGATATTCCCCGGCGGCCGTCGTTCACGACTATCTCTACCACACCGGTAAGGTCTCGCGGCTTGCTGCCGACCGCCTCTTTCTCGAACTGATGGCGGCCCTGGGCGTGCCTCTGTGGAAAAGGCAGGTCATGTATTGGGCGGTTCGCCTGGGCGGTTGGCTGGCCTGGGACGCCAGTCGAAAACGGGAGGCGGAGCATGCTTGAAACCCGCGACCGTCAATCCGATGAGCGCTACCGCAACCGCTGGTACGGCAAGTACCGGGCCTTCGTGCGCGACAACAACGATCCCGAACGCCTTGGCCGGGTCCGCCTGGAAATCCCCGCCGTGCTCGGTAGCGGGCGGGAGAACTGGTCCGAATGGGCCGCTCCCTGTTTCCCCTACGGCGGCAACGACGACACCGGCATGTTCCTGGTCCCCGAGGAAGGGGCCTCGGTCTGGGCCGAGTTCGAGGGCGGCGTAGTCCAGTATCCGATCTGGACCGGGGTCTGGCTGGCCAGGAGCAATCCCGGCGAGCAACCCGAGGAATCCAAGCGCACCTGCGCGAATGCCTTCTGCCATGACTGCGAGGACAAGGTCGAGCATCAGGCCAACCGGCACGACGATCTCGAACACAAGAAGTACCACGGCCATCCGCCGTATTACTGTCCGCGCCTGAAGGTCCTGCTCAAGACCGAAACCGGCCACACCATCCTGGCCGATGACCGCGACGGCGACGAGCTGCTGCGGATCATCGACCGCGCCGGGCAGATCCTCACCATGGAAGGGAAGGTGAAGCCGGAAATGCAGAGCGGCAACGCCCTGCGGCGAAACACAAAGGACGCCGAGAAAGGCGACCAGCTCGACATCGCTTCGCAGATCGTCGGCTCCCGTGCCCGCATCCAGCTAACCGACCTCTGCCGCCAGCAGGTGATCCTCGAAGCCTGGCAGGACAAGGAGAAGGTCCACATCCTCTCGTGCGACAAGGGCCGCTCCCGCTGGCAGAAGATCCTCATCGACACCACCAAGGGCCGGGAGAAGGTTCACATCTGGGGGCTCAACGGCACCCAGGAAATCCTGGTCGATTCCACCGCCGCCGCCGAACAGATCCGTCTCACCGACAAGGCCGGTCAGGTGGTGCGCATGAACGCCGCGTCAGGCCAGGAAAGCATCAGCGCCACCGACAAGTCCGGCAGCCTCGTGTTCATGGATGGGGTGGCCGGAAACATCATCATTCGCTCGACGAACACCGTCTTGATCAACACCTGAAGGAAGCATCGCATGGGAGAAAGAACAACAACGCCCTCCGGACTCTCGGCCAGCGAGGAATTGCTGGCCCGGACCTTCGAGCATTGGCGGGAGGAATTCCGCAGCATCCTCGAAAACCATCGCCGGGAAATTCAGGACCGCCTCGAGAAGATCGAGCGTGAAATCGAGAAGAAATCTGACAAGGAAAACGTCGAGGTGCTGGTTCGCTCGATCTATTCCGATCTGCACCGGCACGCCGAGGAGATCGACCGGCTGCACGCCCGGGTCGGCTCCAAAATGGGGACCGAGACCATGTGGAAGATCGTCGGCCTGGTGTTGACCATCGGCAGCACCATTGGCGGACTGGTCGGCTTTCTGATCCATCTGCTGCTGAAGGTGAACCCATGAGCTCCCAGGCGCGACTCGGTGACATCAGCAGCCACGGCGGCGTCATCATCACCGGGGCCAGTCGAACGCTGGACAACGGCATGCCCGTGGCCCGTATGGGGGACCTGCACGTCTGTCCCATCCCTGGGCATGGCGTGACGCCCATCGTGACCGGCAGCTTCGACACCATCACCGAAGGATTGCCCAACGCCCGCATCGGCGACATCACCGCCTGCGGAGCCATCATCGTCACCGGCAGTCCCGACACCATCGACAACTGAGGGGGACGCCATGAACAATCTCGAACAGCCGCAGGAACCGCACTACTGGGATGTCTTCCCGAAACTGATCAGGGTCTCGCGATCCCCATTCGTTCAGCGCATTCCGCTCTCGATCCGTGGTCTACCCGATGCGCCGGTGTTCGAATCGTCCAATCCCGACGTGGCCAGTGTCGATGAGGACGGCAATGTCGAATGCGGCTTCGTTCCCGGAGCGGCCATGATTCTGGTCTGGGATTCGCCCGAGCGGCTCAGCCTGCGGCACGTTCAGATCGAGGTCTATGGCGGCGGCGTCTCCGCACCGGTGGAGGTCCCTTCATGACGGATGCCCCGGCAGCCTTCAGCCACTGGGAGGTTCAGCCTCGCTCCATCCGCCTCTCCTCTGGCGAGTTCGAGCAACGGATTCCGCTCTCCCTGCGCGGCGACGTGGACGCCCCGGTCTTTGCCTCCAGCAACCCGGAAGTCGCGGAGATCGGGCCGGATGGCGTCATTCGCTGCGGCTGGACCATCGGCAACGCCGTGCTCATGGTCTGGCGATCCTCGGTCCGGGACAGCCTTCGCCATGTTCTGCTGGAGGTCCGCGATCCGTCCTGGTTCGCCGATCACCCGGACTTTGCCAGCGGAGCCACGGTTTTCCTCAGCGGCATGGTGGTCAACGCACTCAACACCAGCGGCGTCGGCAACGCGCTGATCGAATTCCGCCGCTCGGAAACCGGCCCGACGGCGTTCCAGACCTTCGCCAACGCCTATGGCGGGTTCGAGCTGTCCGTACCTGAAGGGTTCTATTACGTGGAGGTCACCGCGCCGGGATACATCGCCTGGCATGGCTGGGTGAATGCCGCCCCCAACACCTCCGGCGACATCCAGATCGTTCTCTCGCCCGAGCTCGACGGCCAGGTAGCCCGCATCGTGTTGCAGTGGGGCCTGAATCCCCGGGACCTCGATTCCCATCTCACCGGACCGACGCCATCCGGCGGCAGGTTCCATGTGTTCTATTCCCACACCATCGAAAACGAGGCGGCGGAATTGGACGTGGACGACACCAGTTCCTACGGGCCGGAGACCATCACCATCCATCGGCTCATCCCCGGTGTCTACCGCTACGCGGTCCACGACTACACCAACCGCAACGCCAATCCGAGCTCCGGCCTGGCGCAGTCCGGAGCATCGGTGAAAGTGTTCTTGAGCGATGGCCGTGAGCAGACCTTCACCGTTCCCAACGCCCCTGGGACGGTCTGGACCGTGTTCGAAATCGACGGCGCGACCGGAACGGTGACGCCGGTCAACGCCATGATCTATCAATCCCAACCCGCCAATGTCGGCATGTAATTGAGGTTGTCCATGATTTCCGAAGAACCCTCCGACTTGCAGGCCACTATCGAGCAGACCGATTCCGGCGAACAGCAGTATGTGCTGCGAGCGCTCTGCGATCACCTGTCCGGCATTCGTGAGGAGCTTTCCGGCATCCGCACGTTGCTGGAGGCCGGTCACGCCGCCTCGGAGGCGATGCGCGGCCAGGCCCAGGCCTATCTGGAGGCCCAGCAGGCCAGGACGCAGGAGTACCTGGGCCAGGTCCAGATCGAGCCGGAGCCCGATTTTTATCCCTTCGTCGAACTGCCTGCGGGCACCGAACCCCGGGATCTGCCGGACGGCAACCGGCTCTTCACCTTGCCCGACGGCATGATCCTGCGGACCACTGACGATCAGCGAATCTGCGTTATCGACGGAGGAGAACAGCAGGTCATCACCCCCGGACCCGGCACGGCCATCGAGGTCGCCCCGGGACGCCTTTACACCCTGGTCGAGTCCTATCTGCGTTCGACCCAGGAGGCAGCCGGTATCAGCGGACTGCCTGCCGGGATCGAGCCGACCGCCATGGGCGCGGAACGCTTCGCGGTGGATCTGCCCGAGGGCATCCGTCTCGACATCGATCACCGGGAGCGGTTCATCACCCTGATCAATCCGGCCGGACCAATCAACATCATCGGCATCGGCCGCATCGAGGGCATCGGCGAAACCATCGCCGTCCGTCTGCTTTCCGGCGGAGCCAAGGGATTCCAGTGCGGCCAGTCCGGCCACGGCGGGCTGATCGAGGCGGACGGAACCATCCACCTTGGGCTCAAGAGCGGTCTGGATCTGGTGATCCGGTTCCAGGTAGAAGCTGTCGACGACGACACTTCGGAAAATGGCTGCTCTGGACAGTGCGGCATCGACTGCGAGGAGCGTACCTGATGAGCTACGATTTCCTCGGCAAGGGATTGCGCTACCCGTTCCGGTTTCAGTCGGTATCCGGCGGCACCCAGATCTCGGCTGCCACCTCGCGGGAGCACGAACATATCCGCGAAAGCATCCTGCAGATCCTCGGCACCCGGATCGGCGAACGGTTCATGAATCCGGAGTTTGGCTCCAGGCTGAAGGATCTGGTGTTCGAACAGAACGACGAGGTGCTCAAGGGCCTGCTGCGTCATTACGTGATCGACGCAATCAAGCGCTGGGAAAAGCGGGTGATCATCACGGAGGTGCGCTTCGACGACCGACCGCTGAACATCGACGGCAACCTGCTGCTGGTGCATATCGCCTACCGGGTGATCCAGAGCCAGGTGGACGGCAACCTGGTATATCCCTTCTACAGAGAAGACCCGAACAATCCCGCGCCCAGCTATCCCCAGCCGGAACCCGAGCCGGAACCGCCGCCGATGCGCAGCGTGCGCCTGTCACCGGACGTGCGCTCGCTGTTCAATCTGCTCTGGTTCGACGCGGCCGAGATGAGCCCCGATCCGGACGATTCCTTCATCTGGCCAGCCGGGGAATACGAAGTCGCCTACATCGAGGGAGCCTTTCAGGACCGCAACGGCAAGTGGATCGTCAGCGATCCGGGGGACAATCACGGCCATTACCTGACGTTCGAGGGAGCGCCCGAAACGGAAGCGCCCCAGGCCGAGCATGCCCTCTATCTGGCTACGAGCGGTCTGGGCTTCAACACCCAGAGCCAGGCGGAAGACAACGCCGCTGGCACCGCTCACCGGATCACCACGTCGGAGCCTGGCCGCATCGGCCTGTTCTATTTCGAGGGCAAGAAGGAATCCCACTACCTCAACAACACCTCCGGACAGCCCAATCCCGTCTGGCAACTGCGCGGCCCGCTCTGAGGCACCCGCCTCCGACACATCCAGGCTCCTTCCGGTAAGTAACCGGCGTGGCGAGAGCATCAGGCGCTCTCGCATAACCGCCGAAAACCGGAGAGACCATGGGCCGCGCAAGCATCGGATACATCAACAAGGATTACGAATCGATCCGCCAGGAGCTGTTGGCGAAGATCCCGCAGCTCACCGACCGCTGGACCGATTTCAACCACTCCGATCTCGGCGTCGTCCTGCTCGATCTGTTCTGCGGCGTGGGCGATATGCTGGCCTACTACCTGGATGCCCAGGCGGCGGAGGCTTTCCTGCCCACGGCCCGCCAGCGGCAGAACGTCATCAACCTGTGCAAGCTCATCGGCTACCGGCTGGATTCGCCGGTGGCCTCCACCACCACGCTGCGTTTTCGGCTCTCCGCTCCGCTTGGCAAGGACCTGACCATTCCGGCGGGGACGGCCTGCCGCGCCTTGCTGAATGACGGCGAGGCGGATTTCGAGACAGTCGAGGACGGCCTGATCCCGCGAGGCGTGCTCTTGGTGGACATCCCGGGTCGGCAAGGCGTGCGCCGCACCGAGACCTTCACTTCCACGGGGCTGCCATTCCAGCGCATCCGGCTGACCGGCGACGTCATCGCCCAGGGCACCATCACCGTTACGGTTGGGGACGACGCCTGGAGCGAGGTCGATCATTTTCAGGACAGCCTGGCCAACAGCCGCCATTTCATGGCCGACCTTGATGCCCTCGACATCTCCACCCTGATTTTCGGCGACGGGCAAAGTGGCGCTGTACCCGCTCAGGGAAGCGCCATCACCGTCAGCTATCTGCAGACCATCGGAGACCAGGGCAATCTCGGTCCGAACCGGATCACCCAACTGCTGAGCCCGGTCTACCTCGACGGCGGCCAGGTCTCCCTGACCGTCACCAATCCTGTGCCCGCCACCGGCGGCGCTTCGCGGGAAGCCCTCGAACACGCCCGCCGACAGGCACCGGCGGAGCTGCGCAGCCTCTGGAAGGCCGTCACCCTGGAGGATTACCAGGCCCTCGCCGAGGGTTACCCCGGCATCGCCAAGGCCAAGGTGCTCGACACCAATGCCTGCCAGAACATTCGCTATTACAACGTCCAACTGGCCATCGCCCCCAATGGCGGCGGCATGCCCTCGGCGCTGCTCAAGCGGGAGCTCGCGGAGTTTCTCGAACGCCGCAAGGTCATCACGGTCGAGATCAATCTATTCGATCCGATCTACCGCCCCGTTTCCATCGACGCCGAAGTCTACGTCTGGCCCGGTGAACCGCTGGAAAACGTGCGCAGCCGCATCGAAGCCGCGCTCACCGATTTCTTTTCCTTCGACGAGGTCTCCTTCGGTCAGACCATTCACTTCTCCGACCTGGTGGCCCTGATCGATGGCGTGCGTGGCGTCAGCCACATGCATCTCTACGCGCCCCAGCAGGACATCGAGCTGCGCCACGGCGAAATCCCGGTTCTCGGCAGCGTCAACCTCGATCTGCGGAGGGCCGGTTGATGTCGGATTGGTTCAAGGACAATCTGCTCGGCCTGCTGCCGCCGCTTTACGAGCACAATGACGAGGCTGATGACCTGCGCACCTTTCTGAGCCTTCCCGCCGGAACGCTCGACGAGCTCAAGCAGGCTATCGACGATTTCCCGACCATCTTCGACGTCGATCATTGCGACGAACGCTTCCTGCCGCTGCTGGCGAGACTGGTCGGCCTCGAAGTGGACGGCACCTGTTCGCCGGACTGCCAGCGTCGCCGCGTGCGGGAGGCGGTCGAAATCTATCGCCGCAAGGGCACCATTCCGGCCATCGAACGCGATTTCAACACACTCGGCTGGCAGGGGGAACTTCAGGAGACCTTCCGCTCGGCTCTGCGTCTCAATGCCCGTTCCAGACTCAGCAAAGCCAAGCTGCCCGGGCTGGTGTTCAGCCTCGGCGTGTTTCGCGTGCTGTGTCTCAACCAGACCGAGGGGCTGCGCGACGCCCTGGTGTTTCACCACCCGGCGGGCACACGCTGTTTTTGGCTCCAGTTCCTCCTGGAATGGATTGAAGGTAGCGCGATGCTCGACTTCGGGCACGCCAACGCCGTGCGCCGGATCGTGCTGGCGTTTCTCGACGAAACCTTCGTCCTCGGACGTTCCTCGCTCGGTTCCTGCCGTCACCTGACCAACAAGCAGAGGGCCTGGGAGCTGCTGCAGCTCACCAGCACCACGGAGATGATCCCGGAGATCGACCGGGCCGCCGTGAAGGTCTCCCGTTTTCACGGCCTCCAGAACCGGATGCGCCTGAACCACAAGGCCCTCAACGACTGGCGGCTGCCGTACACCCGTGTCGGCGAGGATCGGGTTTCCTTCTGCACGCCCATCTACACCGGCCGCGATTTCGAAGGCGATGTGCTGGAAAGCGGCTTCGGGCTGGGCGAGAGCCATCTCAACCGCAAATCGCTGACCCATGGCGAGACCGAGCTGCGCTACTGCTTCCGGCAGAAGGACTTCTTTTTCGACACGCAGGCGGAACCGGTCGAACGGGCGGAAGCCAAGTACGACCTGCGTCTGCCCCTGGAATCCCGGCACCGCCTCTGCTTCCAGCTTGGCCGCTCCAGGCTCAACGAAGGTCTCGATCTCACCGCCAACCAGGGCGGCATCAGCAATCTGCTGCTCGCCTCCACCGCTGGCTGCGACGCGGACGTCACCCTGGCCGTCGACCGGATCGACCGATGGCGGCGGAGAGGGCCTGTGTTCCGGCTCAACGCGAACACCCTGAACACCCGGTATCTGAGCAATGCGAATCTGACCGGCGAACGGGCCTCGCTTGAAGTCCATGTGGACACGGGCTCTCTCCAGCGCCATCGCGTGGAGACCATGAAGCTGGGCGCGAGCCCGCTCAACACCACCGGCCTGCGTCTCTCCGTGGATCGGACCCGCCCCATGCGCGTCAGCCGCATGCGCCTCAACCAGGCCGGATTCCGCTGGTCGCGGCCTTCCTACCGCTGGCTGTTCCGTCAGCAGGACCTGCACGCGCCGACGCAGGCCGGGTTCGAGGCCGCCACCAACAACTATCGCGCCACCCAGTGGCCCACCTGAAGGAGAACCCATGGCGATACATCTCTATCTTGACGAAGCGCTGACCCAGCAGATTTCCGAGGGGGATTTCAGCCGCCCCGAGGCCGAGAGCTACAACGGCACCGACGGCGACATCAAGGATCGGCAACTCTACGTCGCCAACGAGCAGACGGGGCTCGCTTCGGCCATCGACGCGGCGCAGACCGCCATTCCATTGGCCGAACCGCGCTTTGCCGACGGCGAACACATCATCATCGACGGGGAGCAGATGCTCGTCGAAAGCGGCGGCGGCACCGCCAATCTCACCGTGCAGCGGGGCGTGGCCAACACCGCTCCGGCCGCGCACGACGCCGGGACGACCGTCTATTCAGGCTACGACTACACCGGGTTGGTGCTCGATCCCATCGATGAAACCGGCACCGACGAATCGGTCTGGTACCGCCTGGCCCTGACCCAGGCCGAACTCGACACCGCCACCCAGGGCGCACCGCTCAATCTCGGCGACAAGGCCTTCCAGCAGACGCTGTCTTTCTGGCGGCGCTGCACCGTGCTCCCGGGCACGCCGGTGCAAAACAAACTCGACATCAAACTGCGCCTGACCGGCACGGAAAACCCGATTCTCTGAGGCGCATAGATGGCTGACATCACGGTTGATATCGATATTTCCGCAAGGGTGACCCGCCCATGGGCAAGGGACCTGGACACACGCCAGGTGCTCCTGGGCTCAATCCTGGTGGAAACGGACACCGCCAATCGGGTCGTTCGCGCTTTCGAAGCTGACGTGGATGCGGCGTGCCGTATCCATCGGCCCGTTGAAGTCATGGCGCTGACGCAGGCGGTCGTCCTCTCCGAAATCACCAAGCTGCTCGCCAGCAGCCAGGCCATCCACAACCGCCTGAACCGGAGCGCCGACCTGTGGCTCGTCGTCCATGGCCGTCTGGGCGTCGATGTTGACGCGGCGGTGCGGGTGACGCGCCCCTGGCTGCGGAGTATCGACACCAGCGTCCGGACATCCGGCGCACACATCAGCCGCTCCGACACCGTTCAGCGCATCGCGATCCCGGCCGGGCTGCTGGCCGACACGCGCCAGATCCTGTTCGCGGTGCTCATCGATCAAGACCACGAAATTCAGACCTAAAGGAGAACAGCAATGGCACTGGGACTCATCGTCAAAACCGGCCGGATACTGACGGCCAAACTCATCCTCGGCCAGGCCGTGGACGGCATCACCCACTGCGCCATCGGCGACGGGGATGCCAGCTTTACCGACCCGCAGAATCCGCCCGCGCCTGACATCGGCCAGACCGGGCTCAGAAATGAACGCGCCCGCAAGCGCTACTACAAGCGGACTTTCCTCAAGGAGGACGCCGAAGGGGCGCTGCTGGTCAACGGCGTGCGCTACCTCGAAACCGGCGAGGAGACCAACACAATCGGCATTTTCTTCCGCTTCGACGAGGCAGAGGCCAACGGCATCACCATCCGCGAATACGGCTTCTTCGGCGGCGACGTGCAGTACGTGCAAAGCGTCACCGGGGATCTCGCCATGGGCGGCGTGTTCCATCAGGACACCAACCCGACCGGCGAGGTGCTGCGCCAGGGCTACCTGTACGAGGTGAAGAACATTCCCGACTTCAACAAGATTTCCGACACCCGCGTGGAGCTGGTCGGGATCATCAAGATCTAACTGGAGGATTCAAACATGAGCATCTCACGCGAGACATTCGACCCGACCAAGAACTACAAGCGCATCCGCTACCATCAGGATCGCGACCTGCTGGATTCCGAACTCAATGAGCAGCAGGACATCATCAACCTGGAGCGGCGCAAGATCGCCGACATCCTGTTCAAGGAAGGCTCCATCATCATGGGCCTCGAGGTCAGCGCGGCCGCCAACGTCCTGACCTTGGCCCCGGGCGTGGTCTACATCGACGGCCATCTGGAACAGGTGAGCGGCGCTACCCTGACCTATGATCCGGCCACCACCAGCGGAGCCGATTACGTCTACGTGGAGCTGCTGAAGTACAACTACGGCTACACCCAGGACCCGGCCCTGATCAATCCGGCCACCGGCGAGCCTACCGCCGAGCGGGAAAAATGGGTTCTTTCTCTCAAGGCGACGGACACCAGCGGCCAGACGCTGCCCAACAACGTGGCCGAGCGCCGGGTGATCCCAATCTACAAGTTCGACCGCGAGAGCGGCGATGTCACGCCCACGGTGCAGGAGAAGTCCAACCTCTACCTGCGGGATCTGCTGGGCACGCTGCCGGGCAGCCGGATCACCGTCTCCTCGATCACCGAGGATCAGCTCTCCTTCGCCGCCGCCGAGGGGCTCAATTCCCTGATTCAGAATCTGGCCGAGCGTACCTTCGACCAGGCCGGAAGCTATCTGGTGCGGGGCTTCGACACCTTCATCGGCGGTGTCGACGACGACAGCGTGGAGGCGATCACCAACGCCGGACGCGCCTATATCCAGGGCTTCCGGCATCAGCGCGATCTGCCCAACTCGACCCTGGTGCCCAAATCCATCGCCACCAAGTCGGTGCGCGGGGAGCAGAAGACCTTCGACATCAACAAGCGCCGCTATCCGGTCAACTCCACGCCGCTCAAGGAGACGACCCAGGTGGAAGCCATCGTCGAGATCACCCGCAACGTCACTCGGGGCTCGGTGGGCGGCGGTGAAGACCTGCTCGATCCCAATCCCGTGGTGGACATCCTCGAGGTCAGCCAGGGGGCGACCATCTTCCAGGAGGGCGTGGACTGGCAGCAGTCAGGCAACCATGTCGACTGGCTCGGCTCCGGAAACGAACCGGCCATCGGCACCACCTACACGGTGCGCTGGACCTACACCAAGCAGATGGTCAAGGGCACCGACTACGTGGACAGCGGCTGGTTTGGGCAGGCCAACCATCCGGCGGCCGGAAACTATTTCTATCTGGTCACCGCCTACAACGCCACCGGCGAGACGGCCTTCAACGCCGCTGCGGTCATCGCCCGGGCCACCGCCGCCGGGGAGATGAACAAGCTCTCCTGGTTGCCGGTCAGTGGCGCGACCGGCTATCGCGTCTACCGGGCCGCCACCAACGGCGCACGCACCGACTATAAGCGCCTGATGGAACTGGGGAGCGAGGCGCTCTCCTACGTCGACGACGGCGTCGAGGAGATCGGCACCGTTTCGCCTCCGGCCACCAACACCGCCGGGCTCACCATGTCGCCGGTGCAGCTCGAGCTGGGTAACCTCAACGTGATCAATTTCGGGCGCGGCAGCCTCGGCGATCAGCCGGTGAACGGCTCCAACTGCAGCCTGGACTACGACTATTACCTCGGCCGCCGCGACATCGTTTACGCCACCACCACCGAGATCAAACGGCTGGAAGGGGCTCCGGCGGATTTTCCGAAGCTGCCCATCGTCCCGGAAAACGCCCTGGGTCTGTGCAGCATCGACTGCCCGCCCAACTCCACCGACATGGAGATCCGCAACTTCGGCCTGACCCGCATCACCATGGACCAGATCCACGACATCATTCAGGACGTCGAGGACCTGAAGTACAACGATGCCCAGTATCAAATGAACAACGAGCTGCAGAACCGGGACGCCCAGACCAAGAAAGGCATCTACTCGGACGACTTCTCGAACACCGCCCAGTCGGACATCTACCACGCCGAATGGGACGCCCGGGTCAACGAGATCGCCCGTTTCGTCGCGCCGGACCGTATTCCGCACTCCACCGTGCTCTCGGTCGATCAGGCGGGCAGCAATGCCAGCTTCTTCGGCAGCCTGGCACTGTTGCCCGGCAACGAGACCGTGCTGGTGGAACAGAACGACTGGTCCGAGGAGCGCAACATCAACCCCTATGCCGTGTTCGACAAGCCCCCGGCTATGTTGCAGATCACGCCCAACCTCGGGCGGCGCGGCCAGACCGGGATCGCCGTCACCGGCATCAACTTCACCCCGAGCAAGTCCGGCATCGTGCTGCGCTGCGACGGCCAGGTGATGGCCAGCAACCTGATCAGCGACGAGGCCGGTCGGGTCAGCGCCTCCTTCACCATTCCGACCAACGCCCGCAACGGCAACCGCATCGTGGAGATGGCCGACGGCATCTACTCGGCCCGGGCCAGCCTGCAGATCAACGATCCGCTGGTCATCACCCGCATCGAGCGCATCATCGAGAACCGCATCATCCGCGTGCCCGTGGTACAGGTGGTCTGGCGCACCCAGACCATCTTCGTGCCCCGTGACCCGCTGGCCCAGACCTTCAGCTTCACCCAAAACCAGGTGATCTCCAGCATCGGACTGCAGTTCACCGCCAGGGACCCGAGCATTCCGGTCACGGTGCAGATTCGCGGCGTCACCACCGGTCTGCCCAACGGCGTGGTGTTCGCCGAAAAGGTGCTGGCCCCGAACGAGATCAGCCTGAGCGGCGAGACCCGCATTCGCTTCGATGACCCGTTCTACGCCGAGGCCAACACCAGCTACGCCGTGGTGCTGCTGACCAACAGCACAAACTACAAGGTGCGCACCGCCACCTTAGGCAAGATGGGCCGCTGGGGCATCATCACCCGGCAGACCTACATGGAAGGCGTGCTGCTGGAGAGCTCCAACGCCGAGACCTGGACGCCGCTCAACGGTTCCGACCTGGCGATGAAGATCTACGGCTACAACTTCCAGTCCGAGGGGATGATCCGCTTCCAGCCGATCACCGGCGTGCAGTTCTCCGACATCAACCTCGACGAATACTCGGCCATTCCCCAAGGCACCGGACTCGACTGGGAATACTCCACCGACGGCGGCGTAACCTGGGACGCCCTGGTTCCCGCCGAGGAGGAACGACTGCCCAACCTCGCCACCCGGGTCCAGATCCGCGTGCGCCTGAGCAGCTCGCTTGCCAATGACACCCCGGCCATCAACTTCCGCGACGTCAACCTGGTGGGCTACCTCAACAAGACCACCGGGGCCTACCTGACCCGCGAGAACGAGCTGACCCAGGGAGTGGAATCGACCAAGGCCTACGTGCAGATGCAAATTCCCAGCGGCACCACC
Organism: Dehalogenimonas lykanthroporepellens BL-DC-9; assembly: GCA_000143165.1. NCBI lineage: Bacteria > Bacillati > Chloroflexota > Dehalococcoidia > Dehalococcoidales > Dehalococcoidaceae > Dehalogenimonas > Dehalogenimonas lykanthroporepellens. The sequence continues at coordinate 1,608,024 of CP002084.1, read as the reverse complement.
CTGCAATGGTTCGCCAGCAACGATGGCGGCCTGACCTGGGAGGCGATGACCATCCAGGACACCCGGCCCATCGACGAGAACTGGACCGAGTACACCCTGGTGCGCACCTTCACCGACAACACCGGCAATAAGGTCCGTTACAAGGCCGAGATGACCGGCACGCCGTTGATCTACCCGCGCATCCATTCGCTGGGCGCGACCCTGAGCTAAGGAGGCACGGCCATGATCGTTCGACGCAAAGGCGGCCTGACCGAGTTCATCCCCACACCGCAGGAGAAGCGCGACGGCTTGATCCGCGACCACGCCCTGGGCCTGCTGGAAAATCTGCACCAGCGCCTGGCGCGGCTGGAACGGGCATCAAAGCTCCCGGCCGCCGAAGCGGAGGCCTTCACGGCGCTGCTAGCGCGGATGCGGGCCGACGAGTCGCGCAACCTCGAGCTGCACGCCAGCCTGATCACATCAGATACCGCCTCCGGCTGACCCGCTCACTGCCACCTCCAACCCAGAAACCCCGGATACGGCCAGTCCGTTCCGGGGTTTCTGCCGCCCGTGCGCCGCTCAATCCGACAAAGTTCGCAAGTCATTGAAAATAAACGTGTTAAATGTCGGCTTCGGCTGTTCTTCTACTTGATTTGTGTCCGGAAAGAAGCATTCATTCATGGTGTAAGCGGAGGCTAAAAAGCCTTACCAGACAACGACTTAGAAGCGCCATGAACGACGGAGGCACCATGAACCTGAAAGAGATCCACTACGGGATCGAGATCGAGACCGTAAAACGCACCCGGGAACAGATCGCCTGGGCCATCCACTCGGTTGTGGGCGGCACGGTCCGCCATGTCGGTATCCCCAGCAGCTATGACCCCTGGGAGGTCGAGGACCTGCGCGGCCGCGTCTGGAAGGTGGTGGGGGACGCCTCCCTGACCAGCGTCCCGGCCCATCTGCGGGCCGAGGTGGTCAGCCCGGTGCTCGGCTACGACGACATCCCGCAACTGCAGGAGGTGGTCCGGGCCATCCGCCGCGCCGGGGGCAAGATCAACAGCCAGTGCGGCATCCACATCCATATCGATGCCGCGCCCTTCGACGGCAGGCACCTGGGTAACCTGGCCAAGATCATCTACAAGCAAGAGCCGCTGATTCTCCACGCCCTCGGCATCAGCCGCGACCGGCTCAACCGCTACACCCGGCCGGTCAGCGACGAGCTGATCCAGCGCATTGAACAGCATCGCCCCCGCACCAAGGACCAGCTCAACCGCATCTGGTACGGCTACCACAACCGGCAGCCCCAGCACTACGACAACAGCCGCTACCACGGGGTCAACCTGCACAACGTCTGGTACCGGGGCACGGTGGAGTTTCGCTGGTTCGAGGCGACCCTCCACGCGGGGCGAATCAAGGCCTACCTGCAATTCTGCCTCGCGGTCGCTGCCAAGGCGCTCAATGGACGGGCAGCCTCCAGCCGCAAGCGGGATTTCGATCCCCAGAGCGCCAAGTACGACTTCCGGGTTTTCCTGCTCCACCTTGGCCTGATCGGTGACGAGTACAAGACCGCCCGCAAGCATCTGATGGCCAACATGCCAGGCGACGCCGCCTTCAAGAACGGACGGCCCAAACCGGAGGACGTCCTTCCGATTGAGACCGAAACCACCACTCTCACCAACGAGGCCGGGCAAGTTCCCGGCCTCACTGTTTAAGGAGGTGCCCCATGAAGATTCTGATCCGCTCCACCACGCTGGACGGCGAACCGATCCCCGGCAGCGGGGAAACCCTGCAGGCCACTGACTGCCTAGCAGTTGTCGAGCTGATGCGCGGCCAGACGCCGTTCACCGCCAGCCGAGCGCCCCGGGACTACATGACCGAGGTGCTCTCCGGCATCGAAGGCGGGCCGACCCAGCCTCTGCCGGAGGATGCCGCCGCTGCGGCCGCCGAGTTTCTTACCCGTCTGGCCCGGCACGGCCTGATCGAGTTTCTGCCCGAAGACAAGGTCAGCGATCCCTGGCCGGAACGCTTCCTCGAAGCCCTGGAGACGGTACGGCTCTCGGGGCGCACCAACATGCTCGACCACCAGGAAGTGGTCCGACTGACCGCTGATATGGGCTACCCGGAGGTGGCCGAGTGGCTGGCGGATCACCGGCGCGAATACGCGGCCTTCGTCCTCGAAGGGACGAGACCGCTTGGCAAGAACTTCGGCGGCAAGGAGGACCCGGCTCCATGTGCGGACAAGTAGGCATCATCTTCGGCCGCAAGCGCAGACGGCCCGACGAGCGGGATTACCTGCGCGAGCTCTTCATCCGCATGCTGCTGCACAGCGAGGAGCGCGGCCCGCACGCCTCCGGCCTGGCCTGGCTCAAGACCGACGGCAGCCACCGCATCTTCAAGCGGCCGATTCGGGCGCACGAGCTGGTCTACGAGAAGCCGTTCCAGGAGCTGCTCGGGCAGGTCGACAACGAGACCACCATTCTCATGGGCCACACCCGCTGGCGCACCCGGGGCAACGAGTTCAATAACCGCAACAACCATCCCATCCGGGCCGGGATCGTCATCGGCACCCACAACGGCACCATCTACAACGCCGATTATCTGTTCCGCCGTCTCGGACTGCCGCGCTACGCCGAGGTGGACAGCGAGCTGATCTTCCGTCTGGCCGACCGCTTCGCGCCAGAAGGCCCCATCGACCAGGAGGGGCTGAAGAAGGCGCTTGCCCTCTGTCGCGGCCAGATGAGCGCCGTGCTGGCCTCGCGGCTCGACCCCGGCACCATCACCGTACTCAAGGGCAACAAGCCGCTCTGCCTGCGCATCCACCGCCAGCACCGGGTGGTGCTCTACGCCTCGGAGCCCGCCTTCATCGACTTTGCCGTGGACAACGAGAAGGGCTGGCGCGAGCTGGAGGTGCCGCCCATGACCATGCTCACCATCCGCCACGAGGATGTGCGGGCCATCGAAAACAGCGAATTCCGCTTCATCCCTCAGGAGCGCAAAGGGACACTGCCCGAAGGAGTAAATGCATGAACATTGGAGACACCGCGAAGCTGAACACAAACCCGGAAGACACTCCCGAGACCATCCTCCGGCTCTTCGTCTACGGCACACTGAAACAGGGCTACTGGAACCATCAACGCTTCTGCGCCCAGGCCCGCAGCATCGAACCGGCCGTGGTCTGGGGCAGGCTCTACCACCTTCATGCCGGGTTCCCGGCCATCGAGGTGCCGGAAGGTTTGATCCTGGCCCGGGGCACCGCCGATCCACTGGCCGACGCCCGCAGGCAGCAAAAGATCGGCACTCCGCGCTTCGGACGCCCGACTGGCGACTGGGATCTGATCCATGGGGAACTGGTGACCTTCACCGACCCGCAGCGCGACCTGCCGCCCATCGACCGGCTGGAAGGCTTTCGGCCTGGCGGCCACAGCATGTACCAGCGGGTGATGGTGGCGGTGCTATGCGGGCGCACCTCGATTCCAGCCTGGACCTATTGGATGCCATGCCCGCCTTACGCGGAAAGAGTCGCCAGTGGCCAGTGGTTATGAGAGGAATGCAGGCTTTTGCGGACTTATGCAGGCTAAAACGTTTGACAATCTACCTCTGCCAAAATATATTAAAGGCTGTTTTAAGTTGGGGAATTTCGCTCGGATTCCCGTGTATGACAGTTACATAATATCCAATCCTCCATGAGGACGAGAGAAATGGCAGAGATGGAAGACCGCTGGTTATCGGTTGAAGAAATAGGCAAGTACCTCGGTGTCAGCAGTGACACCGTTTACCGCTGGATTGATAAGCACGATATGCCTGCCCATAAGATCGGTCGTCTCTGGAAGTTCAAAAAAGACGAAATCGACGAGTGGGTTCGTAATCGAGGAGCTGAAACCGAGTGATTTTGTCACAGGGGTAGGGATTTTTATGACTCTAAATACACAGCAAATCAAGCAGCTGGCACTTTTGCGCGTTGCTGTCGGGTTGCTCGGTGAGCAGGCCACCCCACGTTGGTGGACGAGTTCCTTTTGCGGAAATAACGGAAAGGCATTTCTCGCGCCGGTTTTCCCACGGACGTATATCCATGCGCAGTATCAGGGTGTCGTTTCCGCAGCGGCATTGGTCCATGACGACCGGATCGGCGTTGGAAATGTATTCCACCTTTTCCGGTTACCTGAGGACATAGAACAGGCGCTTCAGACAATCGCCAAAGATGAAATCAATGCGGCCCTTACTGAGGTCATGAGAGATGTGGACTCTGCAACGCAATTCCTTCGTGGGTATGCGGGCAGTGCCCAGAAAACGTCGCAAGGACCCGTCAAAGTCGGCCACCTGTCGGCATTGCGGGACACGTCAGTTTGGAAAGATGTTGCAGCCTTTTATCTCAATGGTTTTGAGCATCAACGGGAAACATTCCCGTTTTTTTCGGATAGGACATGAAACAAAAACGATACACAAGCCAGCTTGGGACCGGCCTGGGCATGATAGAAGAGACCAATGCTCTTCTCAATGTTTGGACCCCAGGGATGTCCTCAACCCAATTATTTGAAGAGGCTTTGAACTCCGGTAGCTTTCCTGGAATTTCGGCCCGTCGGCTGCGTAATCTCATAAGTGGGTGTTTCGCTCCTCGGTTTCTTGTAAATGATGGGAAGCCAGCTGAATATTTGAAAAACTTGCGACCAGACCTCTCGAGTCGAGAGGTAGAACAGTTGCTATTCATATATACCTGTCGTGCCAATCAAATATTGGAAGATTTCGTTCGCGAGGTTTACTGGCCTGCCTATGCAGCTGGACATGAGTCCATTTCGAACAGTGAAGCACAGATTTTTGTTACCAAAGCTGTTCAAGCGGGTTTGACAACAACTCCATGGTCAGAAAAGACAATTAAAAATGTGGCCGGTTATCTTACAGGTACATGCGCTGATTTCGGCATGTTAGAGCGCGGACAAAAAGTAAACCGTAAGATTATTCCTTTCCGAACCGAACCCAACGTCGCCATTGTTTTGGCCTACGATCTCCATTTTTCCGGTCTGGGTGACAATACGGTTGTGGCTCATTCCGATTGGGCGCTTTTGGGCATGGATCGTTCCGACGTCGTCACGGAATTGAGACGTTTATCTTTGAAGGGTGTGTTTCTTGTGCAGACAGCGGGTGAGGTCATCCGCATCGGTTGGCAATGTAAAAATCCAGAGGAGCTTTCCAGTGCCATATCTCAAGGCTAATTTCGATGAACTGATTGAGAGGATGCGGCATGGGCGGGATCTTGGCCACGCCAGCTTCGAGCCGGTTTACTACCTCGTTTTTCCTCCATCTCAGATTCTGGACGTGAAACGCTCGTTGCCAGCCTGGACGTCAAGGCTTCGCAATGAGGGCTGGGATGTGCATCCCTTTTCCATTGCGGAACACATCACCTCAATTCTTTCAACAGCCGCCCCAAGAAAAATCTGGCTTTCGGCTGATCGGAAGGCTCCCCAGGCATGGAAGCGGACCAACGATGCCCTGGCAAATGCGCTGTCGCAAGGATCTCTACAGCAGCGTCTTGAGGCCGAACTCACGAAATTACAGGACATTCCGAACGCCCTCTTACTCGTCACCGACCTTGAAGCGCTACATCCTTACATGCGAATCGGTGCGATTGAGAGTCAGCTATACGGAAAATTTCATGTGCCAACCGTCTTCCTCTACCCGGGAGAGCGGACAGGTAAAACACGCCTGAAGTTCATGGGCTTTTACCCTGAAGACGGCAATTATCGTTCGGTGCACGTTGGCGGATAAACGGAGGGAATGACCCATGTCAATTCAAATTAAAGAACTGTTTGATCCGGCCAAGGATATCTACCGGACAATCGAAAAAGTCATCACTTATAGCGCGTCTCAAGAGGCGCGGCTTAAGTCTGAAATCACCGAATACATCGTCACCGATAGCATCGAAGAGCAGTTCGAACGGCTGCTGACACGCATGCAGGCGGCAATGGAGATGGGTGGCGAGAATGAGGTCGGTGTTTGGGTCTCAGGGTTCTATGGCTCGGGTAAAAGTTCATTCACGAAATACCTGGGGCTTGCCCTTGACGAAAGCGTAGCGATTGAGGGCACGCCGTTTCTCAAGTATCTCCAGGACAGGCTCAATAAGTCTCAGACCCGGGCGCAATTGGCGGCGCTGGCCAGCAGGCATTCTGCAGCTGTCGTGCTTCTTGATCTGGCCAGTGAAATGCTGGCCGGGGCCACCATGGAGGACGTATCGACCGTCCTTTATTACAAGGTGTTGCAGTGGGCTGGTTATTCCCGAAATCTCAAGGTTGCGGCATTTGAGCGGCGACTTCAGAAGGACAGTCGTTATGAAGAGTTCACGAACCGCATTCAGAATGAATTAGAGACGCCGTGGAAGGAAGTGCAAAACGATCCGCTGGTGATCGACAGCCTGATTCCTGAGATTGCCCATGAGATGTACCCGCAGCTTTTTAAATCATCGACGGCTTTCAGTACGGAAACGACCGATTTCGTAAGGTTTGAGAATGAGCGCGTCAAGGAAATGCTCGATATTGTTCGCGAGACAACGGGCAAGGAATTTGTTGTGTTCATCATCGACGAGGTTGGTCAGTACGTCGGTTCACGGCAAAATCTCATTCTCAACCTTGACGGCCTGGCCAAGAATCTGAAAGCCATTGGCGAAGGGAATGCGTGGATCATCGGTACGGCTCAGCAGACCCTGACTGAGGACGATCCGCGTGCGGCCCTCAACTCTCCCGAGCTGTACAAACTCAAAGACCGCTTTCCCATTCAAATCGACCTTGAATCCAGCGATATCAAGGAAATTTGCTATCGTCGTCTTCTCGGCAAATCCCCGGGCGGTCAGCAGGAACTCGAAGGGCTTTTCGATAAGTTTGGCCAGGCATTGCGCCACAATACCAAACTGCAGGACGCCCGCTATTACGACTCAGATTTCGACAAGACCACCTTCGTCAACCTGTATCCATTCTTGCCTGCCCATTTCGACATCCTGTTGCACCTCTTGGGTGCGCTGGCCAAGTCCACCGGCGGTATCGGCCTGCGCTCAGCCATCAAGGTCATTCAGGATATTCTGGTTGAAGGCCCGGACGATCAGGAACCGGTTGCCAATAGGCCCGTTGGTTGGCTGGCGACCACGGTCACGCTCTACGATGCCCTTGAAAAAGACATTCGTCGCGCTTTTCCATCCGTTCATAAGGCGGTCGGGAAGGTTAAAATCCGCTTCACCGGTTCGCAACTCCATCTGGAAGTCGCCAAGACAGTGGCTGTGCTGCAGGTGCTCGGCAACATGCCGGTAACGGCCCAAAATGTCGCCAGCCTCATGCATGCCGGTATCGATGCACCCTCGCAACGCGACAAGGTGGATGCCGCCATTGCAGAACTTATCAACGATGCCATCGTGCCGTTCGGAGAAAAGGATGGAAACCTCTGCTTCTTCAGTGAGAAGTTGAACGATATCGACCAGGAGCGAGCCCAGATCCCTTTGCGGTCTATCGAGACGCGGCGCATTCATAACGAAGCGCTCCGTGACGCCTTCAGCCCTCTACCTTCGACGCGACTGCACGGATCACTGGCCGTTACCACCGGGCTCAAGGCCATGGTGGGTTCGATGGTGTCACCTCTTGCAGGCGAGCGAGAAACCATCCAGACACTGGTGGAGTTTGTCGCCCCCCAAGACTATGACACGGCCCGAACCCGGCTTATTGAAGAATCCCGTCAGCGCAGTGCCCAAAACACCATCTACCTGCTTGGTAGAACCTCTTCGGATATCGATGACAAGATCGCTGAAATTTATCGGTGCCGAGAAATCCATCAGCGCTATCGAAACGACCCGGACGCCGAAGTCAAGGAGTACTGCGCGGCCCAGACCGACCGTGCCACCAAGTTGACCGGCGAGCTTGAACACTTGCTGAAACGTTGCTTGTCGCAGGGGTCATTTGTTTTTCGTGGTCAAACGACAGCCGTCGATAGTGTCAATCCGGATGTGATCGATGCCACCAAAAAGCATCTAAGCAATGTCGCCGAGCAAGTTTTTGACCGCTATGGCGAAGCTCCTGTCCGGGCGGAGACGGCATTGGCCGAAAAGTTTCTCCGGGTTGGAAACCTCAAAGCCGTCAGTTCAGCGGTTGATCCTTTGGGGCTCGTTCAGGTTTCCGGAGGGACGCCACATATCAAAACCGACCATAAGGCAGTAGTCAGCATTCGCGATTACATTGACCGTCTGGGCACGGTCGAAGGAAAGCGAATGCTCGAGCACTTTACTGATGCGCCGTTCGGCTGGTCGCAGGATACCTTGCGCTACCTCGTCGCCGCCATGCTGGTTGCCGGAGAAATCAAAATAAAGGTCTCCGGGCGAGAGGTGACGGTCAATGGCCAACAGGCCATCGATGCGCTCCGTACCAACAATTCGTTTAAGGTCGTTGGCGTATCACTGCGCGACGAGCGGCCATCAAACGAAGTCCTGGCCCGGGCCGCAACGCGCCTGACCGACCTGGTTGGCGATACGGTTATTCCTTTAGAGGACGAAATCAGCAAGACCGCGACGAAGCAATTTCCCAAGTTTCAGCATCAGTTCGGACCACTGGCGGAAAAATTGGATGCCCTGGGCCTGCCGGGTGGCGATGTGATCCGTTCTCTTAACCAGGACCTGGCGGATGTACTGTTGACGGACGCGTCTGATGCACCGCAACGGTTGGGCAGTGAAGAGTCACCTCTTTATGACGGGTTGAAGTGGGCCACCGAGGTCGACCGGGCGTTAAAAAACGGCCTGGAGCAAACCGTGCGGGAGCTTCAGCAACATCGTCGCGACATCGAAGCTCTGCCCGATACGGGAGTTCCCGGGAAGCTCCGCCAGGATTTAGCCGATGAACTGACCCAGGTGGGAGAGCGCCTTTCGCGAGACGATTTTCATTCCCACTTAGCGGATCTGAGCACCTCTCTTACGGCAATCAAGGGGTGTGCACGGGATGCCGCCATTGAAATGGCAAAAACACAGCGAACCGCCATTAAAGATGCGGCGGATGAGCTTCAGCGTTTACCTCAGTGGTCAGAATTGGGTCGCGATGAACAGTCGCAGGTTCTTAATCAAATTGACGGCATCACCGTTGAAAGCACCGAGGACCTTGCCGGAATCAAAAAGCTGCTCAATCAGTCATTCGTTGTTCGCTCGCAGATTGACGACATTCGCGACGGAATCATCAAAACCGCCCACGAACGGCAGATGTCCCGGCTTGAAGAAGAGCGCAAAGAGGCCAAAAAGGCCGGGCAAACCAAGCTCTCCCGAAGTGTGAACATCCCTGCGACCATTAGTAGTGCTGCCGATCTGGAAGAGCTGATCCGTTCTCTTCAGGCCCTCAAAGCCGAGCTGGCAGTCTACAGCGATATCGAAGTCACCATCAAGATTGAGAGTTAGCAGCCATGGCCTTTGATCAAACAACCCGAAAACGGCTTGCCGACTTTGTCGGTAAAACCCGTCTGTTGTTGACGGAGGAATTCACCCGCCAACTGCAGAACGACTACGGGCTCGATCCCAATAGCGGTGACGTGACCGACCTGGCCCGGCTTGAACATCTGGACGATGCACGTCGCGAGACGGCCCACCTGCTCCGCGACACCATGGAGCACTATCTTGCTGCCGCCGATACCGGAACACTATCCAAGGCCAAAAAGGCCCGTCAGGATATTCTTGACCGCATCGTCCGGGAACAGGCCTTCACCATTCTCAATCGTCTCTGTGCCCTGCGAATGGCCGAAGCGAGGGGGCTGCTAATCGAGGCCATCGCCAAGGGATACCAGTCCAAAGGGTTCCAGCTCTATCAGCGCCTGGCAGGCACCGCACTGGGAGAAACCGGAGCCTGTTACCGTCAGTTTATCTTCAGTGTTTTTGACGAGTTTGCCGTCGATCTGCCGGTTCTTTTTGACCGGTTCAGCCCCCAAGGACGTCTGTTCCCCCGCGAGGCGGCACTACTCAATGTGCTGCAGGAGATCAACCACCCGGATATCGATCCGCTCTGGGCCGAAGACGAGACCATTGGCTGGATTTACCAGTATTTCAATCAGAAGGCTGAGCGTGATGCCATGCGCAAAGCGTCGAGGTCTCCCAGAGACTCAAGGGAGATGGCTGTACGCAATCAGTTTTTTACGCCACGCTATGTGGTTGAGTTTCTGACGGATAATACTCTCGGCCGCTTATGGTACGAAATGACCCAGGGGAACACCGCCCTTAAGGACTTTTGCCACTACCTGGTATGCCGTCCCACAGAGATTTATTTGGCCGAAGGTGAGCAGGTACCAAAGCAGGATAAAACTGTCGAGGGGCTTTCCCAAGAGGAACTTCTCAAACAACCGGTTTACATACCTCACCATAAACTTAAAGATCCCCGTGACATCAAGATGCTCGATCCTGCCTGTGGCTCGATGCATTTTGGTCTTTATGCCTTCGATCTTTTTGAGCGTATTTACGACGATGCCTGGGATATTGAAGCGCAGCTTGGTGCAGACGGTTTTATTCGGACCGAGGGGCTCAAGCCACTCCATGTATCCTACAGTGACAAGGACGCCTTTCTGCGTGATGTGCCGCGCCTGATCATTGAGCGCAACATTCACGGCATCGATATCGATCCTCGCGCAGTCCAGATCGCCGGGCTGTCACTCTGGTTGCGGGCACAGAGGTCTTGGCAGACGCGGAACGTCAAAGCTCTGGAAAGGCCCCAGATTCAACGCTCCAACATAGTTTGCGCCGAGCCCATGCCCGGTGAGGCCGATATGCTGAACGAGTTTACCGATCAGCTTCAACCTCGGGTATTGGGTCAGCTTGTAACAATGGTCTTTGAGCGTATGGCGCTTGCGGGTGAAGCAGGGTCTCTACTCAAAATCGAGGAAGAGATCAAAGGTGCTGTCGCAGAAGCCGTGCAGCAGTGGCAAAAAGGTCCAAAGCCTGAGCAGCAGCTCCTTTTCCCCGGGATGGAAGCCTCGCAGCCGAAGCAACAGGAGTTGAGGTTTGATGTCACGGGGATTACCGACAAACGGTTTTGGGAGCAGGCAGAAGATCGAATCCTGGATGCTCTAAAAAAGTATGCGGAACTTGCGGAAAACGGCCACGCAACGCGCCGCAGATTGTTCGCGAAAGACACGGCCAGGGGATTCGCCTTCATCGACCTGTGTCGTAATCGGTACGATGCAATCCTGATGAACCCGCCTTTTGGAGCATCAAGTCGCGAATCGAAAGAATATATCGACGACCGTTACCCAAAGTCCAAGGGTGATGTCCTCGCCAATTTCATCGAACGCACCTTGCAACTCAGTACGAGTCAAGGGCGAGTCGGTGCAATCTCAAGTCGAACCCCATTCTTCTTGGGTTCATTTGACAACTTGAGAACTGAGGTTCTTGGTAAAGACGGTCATGTTCGCCTGCTGGCAGATTTAGGTGATGGCGTACTTGAGGCCATGGTGGAGACGGCGATCTATGTCATTACCAAACATCGACGCGGCGAACCAGAATCATTATTTTTCCGGTTGCTTGTCGATGCCGAAAAAGGTGAGCTCCTGCGTGAGCTTAAGGAAGAGTGCTCCTGCGGTGAGACGTCTGACAGAACATTTGTTATAAATCCAAGACATTTTGAATCGTTAACAGGAAATCCATACGCCTACTGGGTTTCGAAATCCACCATTGAAACCGTCGGTACCCATCCTTGCATTGAGGGAAATAAAGCGGCGATACGTGTCGGCCTTCAAACGGGAGAAGATCTTCGTCATCTTCGCCTTCTCTGGGAAGTTCCAAGCGGAGCTATCGTTCCACGCCTGCCACAGTTGAATAACCCAAGTCTGGACATAAGGTACCAGTGCCTCAGTCAACTGAGAAATGTTGGTCATTGGGTACCATTTTCAAAAACCGACATGGCAGCTCCTTGGTTCAGCCCAATCACATTGGTAGTCAATTGGGAAAATGACGGAAAAGAGCTGAAAAATTTTACCGATTCAAAAGGCAAAGTCAGATCTCGTCCACAAAACGAAGAGTATTATTTCAAACCAGGCTTCAGCTACATGCTTCGCTCAACGCGACTGGTTCCTTACTTGGTTCCATCAGGTGTCATGCCCACGGCAGGCAGGGCACAGATATTCCCAGACGACGGTGAGGAGTATGCCGTGCTTGGTATCTGCGCCTCCAATGTGGGGAGTGCCGTTGCGAGATTTAGTGGGGAAATGTTTGCTCGGCCGAAATTCCAAGCCAGCATGGTCCAAGGACTGCCCGTGTGCGAATTCCCCCAAGAAACGTTGGCGACTATCAAAGATCATGTTGATGCTGAAGTGAACAAACGCCGTGCCGTGGTTCAGCGCTATGAGCCGTATCAGGAGTTTTTACTTCCGGCCTGGATTCATTCGGGAGAGGGCGGGGAAACAGCCTGGGATCTGTATTCGCTTTTTGGCCGGGGTTTGGAAAATAGAATAGCAGAGGCTTTCGGCCTCAATCCGGACCAGCTTGTAGAACTGGAACGAGATATCCGTGAAGCGGTTTCAATCCGAGGACGTTCGGAAGACGATGAATCCGAAGACTCTCATGATGAGTCAAATGAGGATGATCAGGAGCTGAATGTTGAACTCATTTCTGAAACGCCCGAGGCAAAAGCCGTTGGACTTTTGATGTACGTTGTTGGTGTTACGTTCGGCCGCTGGGATGTTCGTATTGCCATTGATCCTTCTCTTGCCCCGAAATTGCCCGCCCCCTTTGATCCCTTGCCGGTTTGTCCTCCCGGAATGTTGGTTGGTCCGGACGGTCTTCCAGCTCAGTCGGGTTGTGTCGTCAGCGAGGAATGGCTCCGTGCCCGGCCGGACGCCAATACTCTGCCCAAGGATGGAGCAATCGGGGGAGCGACTATTCCGGATGGTAAATACCCTGTTCAGGTTTCATGGAATGGGATTTTGGTCGATGACCCTGCCAATGCATGGGACATTGTCAATCGAAGTAGATCTGTATTTGAGCTGATCTTCGGGGATCAATACGAGAGTGTTGAAGCCGAGATATCCAGTATCGTTGGAGCACGCTCTCTTCAAGACTATATCCGGAAGTCATCAGGCCTTTTTATCGATCACTTGGGCGTGTATTCAAAAAGCCGCCGCTATGCCCCAATCTACTGGCCAATTTCAACCCCATCAGGTTCTTACACACTGTGGCTTTACTATCACCGTCTGACTGATCAGACGCTGTATACCTGCGTGAACGATTTCGTCGACTCGAAACTCAAAGAGGTATCCGACGATGCAACCAATTTGCGCAGTAAATCCAACCGGTCATCCGCCGAGGAAAAAGAACTCGAACGCTTAAGCGATCTTGAGCTGGAGCTGAAAGATTTCCGTGACGAACTGTTACGGATCGCCAGGTTCTGGAAGCCCAATCTCAACGATGGCGTGCAGATCACCGCTGCGCCTTTGTGGAACCTCTTTCAGCATCGCCAATGGAAAGCCCGCCTCAAAGATACCTGGGAAAAACTCGAAGCCGGTGATTACGACTGGGCGCACCTGGCTCTTTCCATCTGGCCGGATCGCGTCGTCCGCGCCAGCCATAAGGATCGGAGTTACGCCATCGCTCATGATCTTGACGACCAACTCTGGCATGAAGTGGAGGTTGAGAAGGTTGGCCGTGGCGGCCGTGTGACGAGGACGACTGAGTGGCAGCCCCGGGACTTGAGCAGCGCAGACCTGCAGGGAATCATCAATGAGGTCAAGGCACGATGACATCAAGGATACGTGATAACCATGACGATTAAACAGTTTATCCAGGAAGAGGTGCTGAGGCCGAAGCTGAAGAAGGCCAGCGTTCTCGTCGTCTATGACCCTGAGCGGCGTTACCGGGACCTCTGTTGTGAAATGGTCGCTGACAAATGTGCCGTCGTTGATGCCACGGAGAGCAGCATTGAAAGCCGCGAACAAGCACTTGCGTTGCTGCAGGAGCTTGGAAAGCCAGGGGCAATGTTCGAGAATCTGTTGGTCTATGTCCCGGCGGCCCAACCTCTGACCGACGAGGATCGGCAGCAGGACCCCTTTGCCATCTATGGTGCTGTTGGGACCGAGTTCCCCGAGGGGGACGGCGATGAGTATCAGAGCCTTTGCCTGAAAGCCAAGGCGGACTACGCAACGGAAATCCGCCGGATCTTTGCCGACAACCCCAACCCGACTTTTGACGTGATCGATGCCGTGGGTGGCGGTGCCGGATGGCCGACGCTTCAGGCACATCTGAAGGTGGAATCGGCGCGAGACATCCTCTTCGCCATGCTGGCTCCGACGGCAAAGCAGTTGGAGTCTTTGAAATCCAGCGACGCCTGGGTGCCGGAAATCAGGACTCTGCTCACCAACACCTTGGGCCTCAAGCTGAAGACCAAAAGTAAGAATTGGTCCCCCATTGCTGATGAGCTGTGGCGCTTTTTGCTGTTCAGTGAATTTGTCTACGATCTGCCGGGAACGCTTCCCGGTGCGTTGTCGGATGTGCCCTGCGCCATGACAGAAGCCCGACCCTTGATCGAGGATCTATGCGACCGGCTGAGGGACTCGACGGCCAACCAGCCTCTTTATATCGAACGGGCGGAGACGATTGAAACCGACCTTGGCCTGCGCGATGTGTGCAAGGACCTCGAGGATTTAGGGGTTCGCGACACGTTTCCGTTTGAAGAACGGTCATTTTTCGCCCAGGCAGTGGATGCACTGAAGCGCGATAACATCGACAAGCTGCGGCAGATGCTCGGGCGGCACAAGTCTTCGGTCTGGATTGGACGCGGGGAGAACCAGGCCCAATGGCAGCTCCTCCAGGCAGCAGTGAGTTTGGTGGAAGCCTGCGAGGATGCGGATCGTCAGCTGCCTGACCATGCCAAAACTCAAGAGGCCTTGATCGATTTCTACACCTCCAGCATGCGGGAAGTTGATCGCTTGCAGCGGGAATTTGAACAGGCCGAACGTGATCTGCTGATCAAACAGGACGGGGTTGATGTGGTGATTCCTCACGCCCGCACGGCCTATCGCAAACTGGTCGACAAGGTACAAGGCGTGTTTATCCGGCATCTCGAACAGTCTGGCTGGCCGCCTGCCGGTCGCCTGGCCAATTGTGATGTGTTCGACAAAATGGTCGCGCCCAAGCTGCAGGAGAGCGGTCGCCGGGTCGCCGTACTTCTCATCGATGCCTTGCGTTATGAACTCGGGGTGGAACTGGAGAAGCAGCTGGTTGATGACGGGCAGGTGGAGATGCACGCCGCGTTTGCTCAGCTTCCCAGCATAACCCCGGTCGGCATGGCGAGCCTTTTGCCCGGCGCTGGCAGTGAATTGAAGTTGATTCGCAAAGAGGATCAGGTCGTTGTGGCGTTAGGGGAGCAGTCGTTACCACAGGTGACGCAGCGCATGGATGTGCTCAAGAAACGGTTTGGAGATCGCTTTGCCGAGATGTCGTTGACCGAGTTTGTTCGTGGCAAAGGCAAGGTCGATGGAGGCGTCGAGCTTTTCGTTCTGCGCAGCACAACCATCGATCAGCATATGGAATCGACGCCCGAGATGGCGTTGCGGCTTATCCATGAGTCGTTGAAATCGATCCGGGTGGCCATCCATAAGCTGCGTGGCTTGGGATTCAAGGATGCCTTCGTCGTGACCGACCATGGGTTTTATCTCAATACGGCCACGGAAGCCGGAGACGTGTGCGCAAAACCGCAGGGGAAATGGATCAACGTCCACGAAAGATGTCTTCTGGGTGACGGGGTTTCCGATACAGGAAATTTCGTCATTTCAGCCCAGCATCTGGGTATCCGGGGGGACTTCAACCAGATTGGCGGACCTCGCGCCATGGTTCCCTATCGTGCTGGCGAGTGGTACTTCCATGGGGGCGCTTCCTTGCAAGAGGCCGTTGTGCCGGTCATCGCAGTAAGGATGCAAGAGCCTGAAGGCAAGTTTGTCCCGCAAGCGAAAATCACCCTCAACTATAAACGAGGTGCAACCAAGATCACGACGCGTTTGCCCGTAATCGAGATTTCGGCGAGTTCTGCGGATCTCTTCTCGATGAGTGCGACATTCGAGATTCTTGTTGAGGCCCACGACAAGCAAGGCAATGTTGTGGGAGAGATCAAGCTGGGCGGCATGGTCAATCCCGCGACACGCACCTTGTCAATCAAGCCCGGGCAAAACATTGCTGTTACTTTGCGAATGGACCTTGAATTTGAAGGCAGCTTCACGGTAAAGGCATTGGACCCGGTGACTTTAACGACTTACAGCAAGCTGGATCTTGAGACGGATTATACGGTGTGATTATGACAAACGATGCGTTGGACATAAAGTTACTTGATGCGTTTGGCGGAAAGGTCGTGCGCAAGGACCTTCTGCATCGCATCAAGAAAGGCACGAACGTCCCCACGTTTGTGCTCGAGTTTCTATTAGCGCGTTATTGCGCCAGTGACGATGCAGCCGAAATACAGGAAGGACTGGAGGCTGTCATTGCCACCTTGCAAGATAACTACGTCCGTGCCGATGAGGCAAATGCTGCCCAGTCAAAGGTGGCGACCAAAGGAAAACACCGATTTTTCGATAAAGTCCATGTGCGGTATGTAGAGAAGGAGAAGCGCCACTGGGCCGCTCTGGAAAACTTCAATTCCCAGCGGATTGCCATTTCGGAAAAGTTTTACCGCGACAACAATCGTCTACTTGAAGGTGGTATCTGGGCTGAGGTGACTCTCGGCTATAACGAGATCGAAGATGACGACTACGCTTTTTACATTGAAGATTTAAGACCCATTCAGCTGAGCCGGTTCGATTTTGAAGGATATGCCGAGGGACGGAAGCCGTTCAGCCGCGACGAGTGGTTGGACATCGTCCTGCGATCCGTTGGTCTGGAGGGCAGCAGGCTCTCTCACCGGCTCAAGCTGCACTTCGTGGCCAGGTTGGCCCCTCTGGTTGAGCCAAACTTCAATTTCGTCGAACTGGGACCGCGAGGCACAGGCAAGTCCTATTTCTTCAGCGAGTTTTCCCCATACTCCACCTTGATCAGTGGCGGACAGGCCACCAAGGCGACGCTCTTTTACAACAATGCTCGAAGCCGCATCGGGCTTGTCGGATTCTGGGACACGGTTGCTTTCGATGAGGTTGGGGGCATTAAAATCAAAGACCCGGACACCATCCAGATCATGAAGGATTACCTCGCAAATGGACGGTTTTCGCGGGGAGTCGAGGTCATCGCAGATGCCAGCATGGCCTTTGTCGGCAACATCGACTACTCCATCGAGCAAGTAGTGAACTCTACCGAACACGACTTGTTCATGCCGTTGCCCAAGGAGTTCGATCTTGCTGTGATGGACCGCTTTGCCTGTTATCTGCCCGGCTGGGAGATGCCGAAAAACAGCAGCGATTATTTGACTTCAAACTATGGGTTCATCACGGACTACCTGGCCGAAGCTTTCCATTATCAGTTTTCTCATACCAATCGCTATGAGGAGGTCACCAAACGGATTCAACTCGGCAAATCGGTCGAAGGGCGCGACGAAAAGGGCATAAAGAAGACTGTTTGTGCCTTGCTGAAAATTCTCCATCCTGATGGTCCGCCGAGCGACGCCGAGTTCGAGGAATACGTGGCTTATGCGGTGGAATGCCGCCGCCGGGTCAAGGAACAGATGAATAAGCGGAAGCCCGATGACGAATTCGCCAATATCAATATGTCTTACCGGACAGCTGATGGTCGCGAGGTCGTCGTGTTTTGCCCAGAATCCCGCAACGCACCGGCGACTCAGCATCCATTGCGCAGAACACTGGCAAACGAACCCGGTAGTGATGTCGAACCCGTCATTTCAAAAGAGAGTGTTACGGCGTCAATTCCAGACTCGCCACCACCGGCTGAGAATCCGGTTGACCTGCCAGCAACCATCGCGCCGGAACAAGAGCAATCTCCTGTCGATCTAGGGCCAAGCGAGCGGCATTTCACAATTCTGTATGGCGACACAGGGCACAGCTATGAATCCATAATCGCGCCATACGTCAAGAATGCCCGGGAGATCGTTGTCGAGGACCCGTATATAAGGCTGACTCACCAGATCCAGAATTTTGTTCGCTTCTGTGAGGCCGTCTTGAAACATTCCTCGGTAAAACGGATCAAGTTGATCACAAGCTATGACGACAGCACAAACATGATGGAAATAAACGACCGGCTTGGTGAATTAAAGCAGAGCCTGTTGGAGATGGATGTTGTTCTCGATATCGACCTGAACCCGAACATGCATGACCGCGAGATTCGTATCGATAACGGCTGGATCATCAAGATCGGTCGAGGACTCGATTTCTATCAAAAACCTGCCAGTTGGTTCAGCATCGGGGCAAACGACCTTAATTTAAGGCCATGCCTTGAAACAAAGGTGGATATTTTCCAGAAGAAAAACACGGAGTGAGATGGCATTGCTTGGATTGTTAACAGACCACTACGGATACCACCACAAGCATGGGGGAAGCTGATGCCCGAGTCGACAGTCTTCAATAGGAACCGAAGTGCTTTCTGGATGCGCGTCAACGAAAATGACGATGGCAGCCTCAATTTCTTCGTCTCTCAGGATGTGCTTGCTGTGGTCAAATATCATTTTCCTGAACTGGATCAGGCAAGCCCGACTGGGTGGAAGCAGGGAAAAAACAACACTAAGAATATTTGGGTTCCCGCAAACAGAGTGGATCAGGTTGATGTTGATGAAATTAAGCAGTGGGCGGAGTTCGCTGGAAATCAATGTGTTTGGCTGAAGTTGGGCAATCAGCTGCAAGATCATTTTTCTGGTTCGGAAGTCGATCTTTGTATTGCAGGGGATTTTAACTTTACCACCGATGGGTCTGGTACTATTGGGCCGCGAAGTGTGTTGGGAGAAGCAGAGTTTCAACTCAAGTATCACCTGGGCGAACTGACCCAGGAGAAGAAGCAGGAGTACTGTAATGTGATGTCGCAGTCGTTGCTGGATGCCTTTGACCTCTTGCCATTGCGGGGCATAGGTACTCCAGCGGGTCCTGTCGTTTCTCCCATTCCTGCCCAGGAAGGATCGAGTAAATTGGCCTGGGCTTTCGCAAAACATGTGGCAGAACGTAAAGGGGTCGGCTTCATCGAGCCGCGCCTCTTGGTTCAAAAACCACAGATGAAGCAGCTGACCATCCAGCAAAAAGTTACCGTATGGACGACGATCTACCAGACAGCCAATTCTGTCGCTCTCGATCCGGCGAGTGTTCACGGACGGGATGTGGTGATCATTGATGATCTGTACCAATCGGGCATCACGATGTGGGCCTACGCAAAAGCCCTGATGGGTGCCGGGGTTCGAAATGTTTTTGGCTTGGTTTGCGTAAAGTCAATGAGGGATAGCGATAACCAATGATTCAACCCATTCTCCAATTTATCCAAGCGAAAGGATCAGGCGAAGCAGCCCTTCGGCGTTTACTCACCTATGCTGTGGCTCACGGTGAGAATGCTGCCCGGGAAATCTGTTTGTCTGCTCATTCTCTTGCTGCGGAGATTGGCGTAAAGCCTGATGTGGCCCAAAATATCGTGGACGCCCAAGTTGAGGCGGTCAAGACTGCTGAAGAGCTTGAACATCAAGGCGTGAGTGTCATCTGGCAGGGGGCAGCTTCCTATCCTGAACGGATTGAGAAAATTCTTCAGTCTGATGCACCACCGGTACTTTTTGTCCAGGGGAACCAATCACTTTTTGACGAACCTGGTGTGGGTTTTTGCGGTTCGAGAAAGGCTTCAGATAAAGGACTGGCGATCACTGGGCGATGTGCGTTGCAGCTTGCCAAAGAGGGAATATGCGTAGTGAGTGGGTATGCGCATGGTGTTGATATGGCGGCCCACAAAACTGCCATGGAAAACGGCGGCACCACGATCTTCGTCCTCGTAGAGGGAATTCTTCGTTTCCAGAGAAAACGAGATGTTGCCAACCTCTTATCGGCCAGTAACCACCTGGTGGTATCCCAATTCCCTCCGCGTCTCACATGGAGCGGCCGGAATGCGATGAAACGAAACAGCACGATCATTGGTCTCTCTGATGCGATGATCCTCGTGGAATCGGGGCTGACCGGTGGTACGTTCGCAGCCGGAGAGGAAACTCTTAAACGCAAAAGGCCACTGTTTGTAATCGATTTCGCAGAGCCAGGCCCTTCTGCTGAGGCCAATCCCTATTTCATAAAACAGGGCGGCATGCCTGTCCGTGGCAATCGGGAAGGGATTCCCTCGCTGGATAAAGTAAGAGAGGTCGTTGCCAAGCAGTCGTGGAGGACTTCATCTCCGAAAGAACAGAGTCTTTTCAACTTGGTCACCGATCAAGATAAAAAGAGAAGCTAATGCCACCTCGAAAAATATTAGGAGACCATCCAGTCCCTGAAGTCTTTGGTTGTTATACCGTTGCGGAAGATGGGTCTACAAATAGCGGTGTCCCTCATCGTTCTCTGGCTCAGGACGTCGATTGCCGTCCTGAAACCATTAGTCAATTGCGCGACGCCCTTGTAAAGCATCATGTCAGCGCCGCAATGATTGCTCAAGACCGCCGAAAAATAAAAAATCTTCGCGCTCTTGGCTATCCAATCGAGGATACCAATATCCGACGATTTCCCACATCAGATACAACGAGAAAAGGAAACTTGGCAGAGGTATTCTTGGCCGAGTACATATGTGCTGCATCTGGTGCCAACCTGCCTGTTTACCGTCTTCGTTATAACCCGAATGTCGATCAAGCTATGAAAGGCGATGATGTACTGGCCTTTGATTTTACCTCGAGGCGGGCAAGAATAATAATCGGAGAAGCGAAATTTCGTGGAACCCCTTCAAAGAAGGCAATCCAGGATATTGTCAGTGGGCTTGTACGTTCGCATCAAGCAGGGCTGCCTGCTTCTCTTCAATTTGTGGCAGATCGTTTGTATGAGCAGAACAACATTGAACTTGCAGATCGAGTTGAAGACTGCTCTGTAAAGATGGCTCAAGGCAGACTTGATCTCAGTTACGTTGGATTCCTCCTCAGTACTGACAATAGCAAGTCGAAAGTCAACCAGCACACTTCTGCAGCCCTGAGAACTCTTGTAATGATTTCCTTAGGAATTGATTCTCCTGGGAATTTGGTCGAAGATTGTTTTAACGGGATTGAGGAGTTAGCTCATGCCGATCCCGACTGAGAAGGCCAGGGAAATCCTGCAACAACATCAAGCTGGCCACATAGAAAATCTATTTGCCCAGTCTAGTGCGAGATATGTTCTATACGAGGTCGGCGAATCGGAAGATAATTTCCCATCATTTGATGCCGCACTTACAGACAAAGTCACTTTATCAGCTTACTCAATTCTTGCGGCAGGGGTTAGCCTGGCTGAGGCCAGATTAACCGATGAAGCAATAACTGCCATGGAAGAGGCAGCGGCCCTTCTCATCAATGTTCATGCGCCTTACGCAGAGACAGAGCTTACGAGTAGTTTTCATGTCCTGATCGCTTCAATGGCCTTTCATGCGTCTGGCCAATATTCACGGGCCTTTGTTTACATCCGGAAAGCGGAATTGCTGACTCCGTTGGCAAGAATTGTAGCATCGCTTATTCGCAAAAGGCCTGCCGATGTAATCCTTGAAGCAAATCAGTATCTGCTGGCGGATCTCTCAACTATGACCGACGCATGGTCGCTATGTGACCATGCGGTCACACTATCAATTTCGCGGTCAACTTCCCTTGTTCTCGAATATTTTGCCACAGGAAATCAGCAGCTTTTAGCAGCTTCCATAGAAAACTTAAACATCGCTATGGAGCTCGCCTCAGATTACGATTCTCCCTCGCACTGGTGGATAGCTCGTCTGCTTAGGCTTATGATATCTGGAAACGGTCAGGCATCCTTGTGGCACGCCTTGCCGCCATATTTTCCTGGCGACTCATCTCTTTTAAGTCGCTATATAAGACTGCACGCCTTCGCATCGAAATCCGTCACAGAACTGTGGCGATCCCAGCTCGACGCTATTCCTATAACACTTGGTCAAGGTCGTACCGGTGCTGTTGTGAACATGCGAACCAGCTCAGGGAAAACGCGGGTTGCCGAACTTGCCATTCTTCAAACACTCCACGAAAACCCTGACGCAAAGATATTATATTTAGCCCCGTTTCGGTCGCTGGCATTGGAAATCGAGCAGACTTTAGGTCAAATTTTTGATCGGTGCGGATTTCTTGTCTCTCATCTCTATGGCGGGTTTCGACTTAGCTCCGCTGATAGACAGATCGCCAAAGACTCCACTATCACCATAGCAACGCCCGAAAAAATCAGGGCAATATTACGATCCTCTCCAGAGCTTCTGAATGATATCAGGCTCATCATTATCGATGAAGGGCACCTGATTGGTGCGGACAAGAGATACGTTAAGAACGAGATTTTTATAGACCACCTTAGAGTGTTGGCCAGATCTTCCGCATGTCGAATACTCTTGCTTTCTGCTGTTTTGCCCAACCCGGATGAGCTTGCTGTGTGGTTAACCGGAGATGTTGGGAATGTTGCAAGATCCGGTTGGAAGCCATCGTCGGAACGATTTGGAATCCTACGCTGGCAAGGAAGCAGCGTACGGATTGACTGGAAAGGCGATTTTGCTTCATTTAATCGCCAATTTATTATCGCGAGCAAATGCAAAAGGCAGTATGACCATAAACTTACGCGGTGGAAAAATCGGAGGTCCCTTTTCCCTCAGAATAAAAATGAAGCGGTTGCGGCATCTGCAGTACGATTATGTTCAGTAGGGCCTGTGATGATATTTTCAGCCAGGGCAAATAGTATTCCAGGGCTCGCTGCTTGTGTTCTCACTGCTATCGGAGAAAATGCTGAAGATCACAATTGGCCTAAAAATGAATGGAACGCTTTTCTGGCTACATGCCAAGAGGAGCTACAAGACAGTGCGGTGGAGCTGACGGCTGCAAGGAAAGGCATAATATGCCATAGCAATAAACTCCCATCCCAGGTACGAATGGCCACAGAACGCCTGATGCGTTCAACTTCACCCAAAATCATTATCGCGTCGTCCACGCTGGCTCAAGGTGTCAATATCGGCATTTCTTCTGTAATCGTTGCCACTCCTTACCAAACGGATCAGCCTATTGATCATAGGGATTTCTGGAACATTTGCGGCCGTGCAGGACGAGCTTTTGTTGATGGCGAGGGGAAAGTTCTCTATGCCATCGATGAGACAAGAGAAGATTGGCAGATCAGACAGGACCGAGAATTGGCGGCAGGTTATTTCAACGTCAGCCAAAGCAAGCCCGTTGAAAGCGGTCTGCTCTTTGCACTTGGAATTATCCATCAAGCCGCCGAAAGGGCTGGCATAGACTTCGAAGACCTCATGACCATGGTTGCTGAAAATGATTTTTCCAATCTGAGTGAACAAGTTGCTGCCGGTTGCCTTGAAATTATGGACCTTATTGACGATGGCCTTCTCGCTCTCCATGAAGATCCTGAAGTTAATCCTAATTTGGAAAACCCAGAAGTGTGGGCCGACACCGTCTTCCGGAGTTCATTGGCCGCCATCCAAGCCCCAAACAGTACATTCTCAATCGATGCCGATGAGTTGATCAGGTTTCTTGCTGCAAGAGCTAAAAAAATAGTTGAGATGACACCTGAACCAAGCCAGAGAAAGGCGTATGTGGCATCAGGGCTTCCCGTTTCAGTCGCATCAAACGTGTATAGGGATCGTGAACAATTTCTCCAATATGCGCAGTTTTTAAGTGACGCAGACAAAAACCTTCAGTAGAATCCCCGTACGTGGTGTAAATTCCTGGAATTGAAAAAGCAGGCCATTGTGTGGTTTCTTGAAAGAAAGTAACAACACAAACTTTCAGGAGGTAACCACAACAATGGCCAAAGACAGGATGACACTTTTGGAACTGCTACGCAAGTCAGGAAGCGACGGTGATCTTGATTTTCTGAGAGAAGGGGTGAAAATGCTGGCCGAAGCGGTCATGGAGCTTGAGGTTAAGCAGAAGACCGGAGCTGAGAAACATGAGCGCAGTGACGGTCGTTTAACCTACCGTAACGGCTACCGGGGGCGTATCTGGGACACCCGGGCCGGCACGATACCCTTGGCGATTCCCCGGTTGCGGGACGGCAGTTATTTCCCCAGCTTGCTCGAGCCCCGGCGCCGGGCGGAACATGCCTTGCTGGCGGTAATCCAGGAAGCCTATGTGTTGGGCATCAGCACCCGCAAGGTGGAATCTCTGGTTCAGTCACTGGGTCTTAACGGGGTCAGTAAGAGCGAGGTATCGCGAATATGCGGGGCTCTGGACGATGAAGTGGAACGATGGCGTCACCGGCCTTTGTTATGGCGTTATCCCTATCTGTGGCTGGATGCGACCTACGTCAAGGTCAGGGATACCGGGCGGGTGGTCAGTCAGGCGGTAATTATCGCCTACGGCGTCCGGGAAACCGGAGAACGCGAGATCATCGGGCTTGAGGTCGGCCCCAGTGAAGACGGTGTATTCTGGAAAGAGTTTCTGCGGGGGCTGGTCAGCCGTGGTTTGAGCGGGGTGATGCTGGTAATCAGTGATGCTCATCTGGGGCTGAAGGAAGCCATCAGCACGGTACTCACCGGGGTATCGTGGCAACGTTGCCGGGTGCACTTCATGCGCAATGCGCTGGCCAGAGTGCCACGGGGCGCCCAGGCTATGGTATCTGCCGCTATCCGTACCATCTTCGCTCAACCTGACCGCGACAGCGCTTGCAGCCAGCTCCGCCGGGTAGCCGATAACCTCAGACTCCGATTCGGTCCTGTTGCCGACCAACTGGAAGAGGCAGAACCGGATATCCTGGCCTATACCGCTTTCCCCCGGGAACACTGGCGGCAACTGTACTCTACCAATCCCCTGGAGAGACTGAATAAGGAAATCAAGCGCCGCAGTAATGTGGTCGGCATCTTTCCCAACAGCCAATCGGTAATCAGGCTGATTGGGGCGGTGTTAATGGAACAGCAGGACGAGTGGGAGGTCGGACGACGCTACTTTTCTTTGGATTCGATGAAGAAAACGCTGGAAGGGGCGCAGGAGGAACCCCTGATCATGGCTTTACCAGCTTGATTATTCGGGAAACCACCAATGATGAATTTACACCACTTGACGGGACACTACCAACCTTCAGTCCACGCTGACATTTCTGGAATGGCTGGAAGAATGGGCGCGGGAGAATGCCAAAGGTGTTGTTGTCAATCTTCCTGAAAAGAATGTTTTAGACATGATTCGGGGAGCTTGGATTTCAGGCTGCCCGATGCGTGAGATTCTTGAATTGACCGATGAGGCAGATGACGCGTGCAAGGAGGCCTATGGTTTTCAGTTCCCTTGGCTGATCCACGCCGCTGCACAGCAGCTCAAACAGATCGGAAACGAAGAGTTATCGGAGATTCTTGCGGCCATCGCACTCTTGGTTGAGCTTGGCGTTCCTTCAGAAAAGGCCGCATGGGCCTTTCTTGCCGGAGTGCGTTCGCGTGCGTCTGCCACGGAACTGGCTTCGTGTGATATAGATATTGGGAATTCACCATCCATGGTCCGTAAAAAGCTTCGTGAGCCAGACACAATCGCGGCATTGCGCTGCCAGGTCAGCGAGCAGACTCAGGCTTGGCTTGATCTCCATTGGTCCAATTTCGATAGTGAACCAGCCAATATCCCATCGTTCCCCAGGTTTACTCTGGAGAAGATACCCGACGCTGATACGATCTTGGTTCGTCGTTAGTAGAATCCCAATACGTGGTGTAAATTCCTGGAGTTGAAAAAGCAGGCCATTGTGTGGTTTCTTGAAAGAAAGTAACAACACAAACTTTCAGGAGGTAACCACGACAATGGCCAAAGACAGGATGACACTTTTGGAATTGCTACGCAAGTCAGGAAGTGACAGCGAGCTTGATTTTCTAAAAGAAGGGGTGAAAATGCTGGCCGAAGCGGTCATGGAGCTTGAGGTTAAGCAGAAGACCGGAGCTGAGAAACATGAGCGCAGTAACGGTCGTTTAACCTACCGTAACGGCTACCGGGGGCGTATCTGGGACACCCGGGCCGGCACGATACCCTTGGCGATTCCCCGGTTGCGGGACGGCAGTTATTTCCCCAGCTTGCTCGAGCCCCGGCGCCGGGCGGAACAAGCCTTGCTGGCGGTAATCCAGGAAGCCTATGTATTGGGCATCAGCACCCGCAAGGTGGAATCTCTGGTTCAGTCACTGGGGCTTAACGGGGTCAGTAAGAGCGAGGTATCGCGAATATGCGGGGCTCTGGACGATGAAGTGGAACGATGGCGCCACCGGCCTTTGTTATGGCGTTATCCCTATCTGTGGCTGGATGCGACCTACGTCAAGGTCAGGGATTCAGGGCGGGTGGTCAGTCAGGCGGTAATTATCGCCTACGGCGTCCGTGAAACCGGAGAACGCGAGATCATCGGGCTTGAGGTCGGCCCCAGTGAAGACGGTGTATTCTGGAAAGAGTTTCTGCGGGGGTTGGTCAGCCGTGGTTTGAGCGGGGTGATGCTGGTAATCAGTGATGCTCATCTGGGACTGAAGGAAGCCATCAGCACGGTACTCACCGGGGTATCGTGGCAACGCTGCCGGGTGCACTTCATGCGCAATGCGCTGGCCAGAGTGCCGCGGGGCGCCCAGGCTATGGTATCTGCCGCTATCCGGACCATCTTCGCTCAACCTGACCGCGACAGCGCTTACAGCCAGCTCCGCCGGGTAGCCGATAACCTCAGACTCCGATTCGGTCCTGTTGCCGACCAATTGGAAGAGGCAGAACCGGATATCCTGGCCTATACCGCCTTCCCCCGGGAACACTGGCGGCAACTGTACTCTACCAATCCCCTGGAGAGACTGAACAAGGAAATCAAGCGCCGCAGTAATGTGGTCGGCATCTTTCCCAACAGCCAATCGGTAATCAGGCTGATTGGGGCGGTGTTAATGGAACAGCAGGACGAGTGGGAGGTCGGACGACGCTACTTTTCTTTGGATTCGATGAAGAAAACGCTGGAAGGGGCGCAGGAGGAACCCCTGATCATGGCTTTACCAGCTTGATTATTCGGGAAACCACCAATGATGAATTTACACCACTTGACGGGACACTACCTTCGTCGTTACAATCAGAGCATGTACCTATGCAGTCCGGACGGACTCCAGAGGATGGCGGTTAAAGTTTCAGAAGAATGGCCATTTGATCGCATTGCTGATGATTACCGATTTGCTTTCACGAGGGCGACTGACGGACGTTTTGATTTGATTAGTCGTGATCCTCGGATCGAAATAATTCCGTCTGAATAGCTAAGGTGTTACTCAAGACAAAGACACAGGAGGCGACCATGCCAAAAAAACCAGGATCACATCATGTCGTGCCCAACGCCGACGGCGGTTGGGACGTCAAGAAGGACGGCGCGACCCGTAGCAGCGGTCACTTCGACAAGAAGCAGGATGCCGTTGATGCCGGACGCAAGATCAGCCAGAACCAAGGCACCGAGTTCTACATCCACGGCAAGGATGGGAAGATCCAGAACAAGGACAGCCACGGGAACGATCCATATCCGCCGAAGGGGTAATCCCGTGCATATGCTTTCAGGGAGTTTTTGTTCTGTATGACACTGGCCTTCATCGCTGTAATTTTTGGTTTGGCGCTCCTCGTCTGGAGCGCCGACCGTTTTGTGGAGGGATCAGCCTCCACCGCCCGCCATTTCGGCATGCCGCCGCTCTTGATCGGCATGGTGATTGTCGGGTTTGGCACCTCCGCGCCGGAGATGGTGGTATCGGCGCTGGCCGCTTCGCAGGGTAACCCGGGCATCGCCCTGGGGAACGCCTACGGCTCGAACATCACCAACATCGCCCTGATCCTGGGGGTGACAGCATTGATCAGCCCCATCGCCGTACATTCGCAGGTGCTGCGCAAGGAACTGCCCATCCTCACGGTGGTGACCGCCCTGGCGGCTTGGCAACTCTGGGATGGCGAGATCACCCATCTCGATGCCGTTGTGCTGCTGGCCGTGTTCGGCGGCCTGATGGCCTGGACCATCTGGCAGGGGTTGCGGAAAAAAGAGGATGCGCTGGGAAGCGAGATGG
>CP002084.1:1500000-1577500 GCA_000143165.1 Dehalogenimonas lykanthroporepellens BL-DC-9 | reverse complement strand
TTTATGCACGGAATAAAGATGAGATAGAATCCATATATTTACCAACCAACGAAGAGTACTTGAACCGTTATTTCAAAAATCAAGACGAAAAATACGAATTGAGGGGGCCTTATCGTCTACAGCCCTTGGAAGCCGGACGAAGTATGGATAGTCGAGCGAACCTTGTGTATCCAATACCTGGCCCAAATGGCCGAGATATTTACCCGAAAAGGCAATGGAAATGGGAGAAAACGAGGTCTCTCAAGGCTTTAGAAAAAGGGGAGTTAGAATTTACAAAAGCTGCTGATGGAAGTTGGTCAATAAGCACCAAGCAGTATTTGAAGGACGAAAGCGGAGATGAATACGGAATCAAAGGTTTTTCACTGATTGATAATATATACAATCAGGAGGGGACAAAAGAAATTGAAGGGTTGTTTGGCTCTGTCAAATATTTCCCATTCCCAAAACCAACGGCATTGATAACACATCTAATCAATATCGCTGGGGTAAAGAATGATGATCTAATTCTTGATTTTTTCCCTGGGTCAGGTACCACAGCCCATGCGATTATCGCGCTCAATCGGCAGGATGGGAATAAACGGAAATTTCTTCTTATTCAACTGCCAGAGCCTTGTGACAAAGAAACCGAGGCTTTTCAAAGTGGATGCTCCACGATTGTGGAAATCACCAAGGAACGCGTCCGCCGTGTCATCAAGAAGCTGAATGACCAGGATGCCGGCAAGCTGGACTTGGATGGCGGCAGGAAGCAAGACCGTGGTTTCCGAGTCTTCAAGCTGGCGGATTCCAACTTTAAGACCTGGAACGCCCACGGCGCCCAGGACACGGCTTCACTGGAAAAACAACTGGAACTGCACATAGACCACATCAAAGAAGCCCGTAGTATCGATGACCTGCTGTATGAGTTACTTCTCAAGAGCGGTTTCCCATTGACCACACCTGTTGAACCACTCACGCTGGCCGGAAAGACCGTTCACTCTGTTGCCGGCGGCATGATGTTCATCTGCCTGGAAAAAGACATCACCATAGAGCTTATCCGGGCCATGGCGGACAGGAAGCCGGAGCGGGTGGTGTGCCTGGATGCCGGTTTTGCCGGCAACGACCAATTGAAAGCCAATGCGGTTCAGATATTCAAGACCAAAGAGATCAAGAAGTTCGAGACGGTATAGAAAATGAGTAAAGATCTGATACCCATGGAAAACGAAATCTTGCTTTATACCACGCCGGATGGAGTGGTGAGAGTTGAGGTATTCTATTCTGACGAGTCCTTTTGGTTAAGCCAGAAAAAGATGGCGGAATTATTTGGGGTTGAAGTCAATACAATCAATTATCACCTGAAAGAAATATACGCGTCCGGAGAACTGCGACCTGAGGCAACTATTCGAAAATTTCGAATAGTTCAAGAGGAAGGCGGGCGTCAGGTCAGCCGTGAAATCGACGTTTATAATCTTGATGCCATAATCGCAGTTGGTTATCGCGTTAATAGCAAACAGGCCACCCAGTTCCGTATCTGGGCCACAGAAACCCTGCGCGAATTCATTATCAAGGGGTTTGTATTAGATGACCAGAGACTCAAACAGGGTTCGCGTTTCGGTAAAGATTATTTTGATGAATTGCTGGAACGTATCCGCGAGATTCGGGCGAGTGAACGGCGCTTCTATCTTAAAATAGCCGACATCTATGAACAATGTAGCATTGATTACAATTCAAACGCTGAAATAACCCAAATTTTCTTCAAGACCGTCCAGAACAAATTACACTGGGCTATCACCGGTAGAACGGCGGCAGAACTAATAGCTGAACGCGCAAAAGCCGATTCTCCTCACATGGGACTTAAAACCTGGAAAAATGCGCCGCATGGGAAAATATTAAAGTCCGACATCACAGTAGCCAAGAACTATATGGGAGAACAGGAGATTAAAGCGCTAGAACGTATTGTTACCATGTACCTGGATTACGCCGAAAATCAGGCCGCACGCCATATACCGATGAAGATGGCGGACTGGGTTGAGAAACTGGACGGGTTTCTGAAATTCAATGAATACGAAATCCTCACCAATGCCGGTAACATCTCGCACGAAGTGGCTGTAAAAATCGCTCAGGACGCTTATGAAAAATTCAGGGTAATTCAGGACAGAGAATATATCAGCGATTTCGAAAAAGCCACGAAAAAAATCACCACTTCCAAACCACGTAAGAAAAAAGAATGAAACTCCAATTTGACGCCAACCAGCAGTTCCAACTGGATGCCGTAGCGGCAATAACCGATTTGTTCGACGGGCAACCGAAGGGCGCCCCGGAGTACGCCGTCATCAACCTGGGGGATATGGCCGGATTGTTCAGCGGGCAGGAGCAGACGGAGCTGGGAATCGGCAACCGGTTGCTGTTGGCGGAGGACCGGCTTCGGGAGAACACCAGAAAAGTCCAGATACAGAACGACATCGAAGCCCCGGAACACGAAGCGCCGCTGGAGTGTACGGAACTCTTCGACGTCCCGGCCAATACGGTCCGGCGCTGTCCCCACTTTTCGGTGGAAATGGAAACGGGCACGGGAAAAACGTATGTATATCTCCGGACTATTTTCGAACTTTCAAAAAAATACGGATTTCAGAAGTTCATTATCGTAGTGCCTTCCGTCGCCATTCGCGAAGGAGTGCTGAAGAACATCGAGATTACCAAGGATCATTTCCGCGCCCTCTTCAACAATATCCCGTTCGAACACTTTGTCTATGACGGCAAAAAGGTCAACCAACTGCGTCAGTTCGCCATCAGCAACACCCTGCAGATCATGATTATCAACATCGACGCCTTCCGGAAGAATTTCTCCGGCACCGAAGCAGAGCAGAAAAGTAATGTCATTTACAAGGAAAGCGACAGACTGTCCGGACGCCAGCCGATTGAGTTCGTCCAGGCCGCCCGCCCGATTGTGATTATTGATGAACCCCAGAGCGTGGACGCGACCGAAAAGTCCCAGGAAGCCATCCGGTCCCTGAATCCGCTTTGCACCCTGCGCTATTCCGCCACCCATCGTAGTCCTTACAACCTCGTTTATCGTCTAGACCCTGTCAAAGCCTTCGAGTTGAAACTGGTGAAACAGATCGTGGTGGCCAGCGCAGTGGCGGAAGGCAGTGCCAATGACGCCTTTGTCCGGGTGGAAAACATCGAGTATAAAAAAGGCCTCAAAGCCAGGCTGAAAATCCATGTTCAAACCAAGGACGGGCCGAAGGAGAAGTCCGTTACCGTGACAAGCGGCGCCGACCTGTTCACCCTGTCTGATGAACGGGCCTGTTATCAGCATGGTTTCTCCGTCGCTGAAATCTGGGGCGAACCAGGTAACGAATATATCAGATTCAACAACGGTAAAGTTCTGCGCCTGGGTGAAGAGATGGGAGGACTGCGTGACGATGTCTGGCGAACACAGATAAAACACACCATAAAAAAGCACCTGGACAAGGAAGTACAACTGCGCGGCCGCGGCATCAAGGTGCTGAGTCTTTTCTTCATTGACCGCGTGGCCAACTATCGGGATTATGACCAATCCGGGCAACCGGTAGCGGGGAAATTCGCCAGGGCATTCGAGGAAGAATTCAAGGCGCTGGCCGAACTTGAACACTATAAGGATTTAGACAGCATCAAATACCCAATCGCCCAACTGCATAACGGTTACTTCGCCCAGGACAGGAAAGGGATCCTGAAGGATACCCGGGGCGACACCCAGGCGGATGACCAGGTTTATAACCTCATCATGAAAGACAAGGAGAGACTACTGTCCGGCGAAGAGCCGCTCAGGTTTATTTTCAGTCATTCGGCATTGAGGGAGGGTTGGGACAACCCCAATGTCTTCCAGATTTGCACCCTCAATGAAACTCAAAGCGGTATCAAAAAGCGCCAGGAAATAGGCCGGGGGCTGAGACTGCCGGTGGATCAGAACGGCCTGAGAGTATTCGATGATTCCATCAACAAACTTTATATCATGGCCAACGAAAGCTATGAAGATTTCGCCCGTAAGCTCCAGACAGAATACGAAGAAGAATGCGGCGTTACCTTCGGCAAGGTTCCGATAACCGCCTTGGCAAAGCTGTGCCGGGTGATTGACGGACAGGAACAGCCGATAGGACGCACCGAGGCGGAGACTATCAAGGCCGCGCTGATGGAGCAAAAAATAATCGATTCCGAAGGACGCATCCAAAAGGGATTCGATCCGAAGCGACCTGATTTCAAATTAGAGCTGGCCGATGCGCATCAGGAACTGGCGCCGGCAGTGATCGATTTACTCGCTTCCTACCAGATCGAACTCCATATCCGCAAGGACAGAGACGAGCGGGTCAACCACCTGAAGAAGGCAGTGCTTCTGGGGCCAGAGTTCCAGGAATTATGGACGCGCATAAATCCCAAAACGACTTACCGGGTTGAGTTCGAAACCGCGGAATTGGTCAATCGGGCGGTAGCGGCTATCAAACGGATGGAAAGTATAGAGAAGCCGAAGATTCAGGTTCATACCGGGCAAGTGAGCGTCACCAGAGGCGGAGTCGATGCCGCTATCATCGCTACGGCCGAAGAACAGGTTTCTTTCAGGTCTCAACCAGTCCCGGACCTGCTGGCCTATCTGCAAAATCAGACGGAGCTGACCCGTTTGACACTGGTCAACATCCTGAAATCATCCGGGCGACTAGATGAGTTTTTCAATAATCCCCAGCGATTCATGGATACAGTGGCGGCTATCCTGAAAAATGAACTTCACCGGTTGCTGGTGGACGGCATCAAATATGAGCGGATAACAGGCAAAGGGGCGGAAGCAGAATGGGAGCAGATGCTATTCAAGAATGAGGAAATGGTAAATTACCTCACCGCCTTGCAGGTAAATCACTCGGTTTACGAATATGTGGAGTATGATTCTGAAGTAGAGCGCGAGTTTGCCAGCCAGCTGGACCGTCGCGAAGATATCAAACTATTCGTCAAACTGCCAAGATGGTTCGTGGTGGACACACCGGTCGGCACTTACAATCCGGATTGGGCAATCCTGAAACATGACCTTCAAACTTTGTACCTGGTACGCGAAACCAAAGGCACCAGGGATTTCCTGAAATTGCGCAACAGCGAAGCCGACAAGGTGCGCTGTGGGGCGAAACATTTCGAAAGCATCGGCATCCCCTTTTCTGTGGTTATATCTGCCAAAGAAGTATGACACGAAGGAGCTGTCAATATGGAAATGGTTCTGGTATTCGCCGCAGGAATATTAACGGGTGCATTTATCGTCTATGTTATCACCAAGAACCAGCAGGTCAAGGCTGAAAAGCTGAAGACCGAACTGTCAAACGCATTCGGATCATTATCCCTGGATGCTCTGAGAAAAAATTCCGAGGAATTCATCAAAATAGCGAACGAGACGCTGGCAAAACAGGCGAAAACCGGGGAAAAAGACCTCGAAGCTAAAAAACAACTCATCGACCAGACATACGACACCATGAAAAAAGAGTTCGAAAAAGTCGGTAAGATGATTTCCGATTTCGACAAAGAAAGCGCCAAGAGACTCACGACGCTGGACACCAGCCTCAAAGCCGCCACGGAGAACACTGTTAAACTTCAGGAAACCACGGGGAAACTCCAGGTAGCCCTGTCCAACAGTAAAGTCCGGGGGCAGTGGGGCGACCGGATCGCCGACGATATCCTGAAGCTGACCGGGTTCATCGAGGGCATAAATTACAACAAACAACTTACCAACGACGAATCAGGCACCAGACCTGACTATACTTTCATCCTTCCTCAGGACTTGAAACTCAACATGGATGTGAAATTTCCCTTCGATAATTATCTGGCGTACCTGGACGCGGAAACCGATATCGAAAAGGACAAATATAAAGCCGGATTCCTGAAGGACGTACGCCAGCGAATCAATGAAGTAGCCAAGAAAGAAGATTATATCAACGTCAATAAAAATACCGTCGATTACGCGCTGGTATTCATTCCGAACGAACAGGTCTACTGCTTCATCAATGAAAATGATCGCAGTATTCTGGACGACTCGCTGAAAAACAAGGTGATTCTTTGCTCGCCGATGACTTTATACGCCATCCTGGTAATCATCAGACAAGCCATTGACAATTTCAATGTGGAGAAAACAGCTTCAAGAATCTTGTCGTTAATGGGTACATTCAATACACAGTGGCTTAAATACAAAAACTCCATGGACAAGATGGGTAAGAAAATAGAAGAAGCCCAAACTGAATTCCAATCACTGATAACCACGCGACAGAAAGCTCTTGAAAGGCCGCTGACTCAAATTGAAAACCTGCGCCATGAGAAGCAGATCATCGAAGATCCGCTTCAATTGAATGATGGCAACGAACTATCAGAAGGTGACCCGACTATCTGCCGAATTGAATGACCCGAATATGCGAAAAGCGGTATAATCCACCTTAAGGTGCGTATACTTTGCCGGGAAACAGCACCGGAACATAGTCTGCATCGGATTAACGAACGACCGATAGCCGACGTCAACATATAAGCACATCTACAAATTCAACCTTATGACACTACCCATCATCG
The DNA here is from genome assembly GCA_000143165.1 of Dehalogenimonas lykanthroporepellens BL-DC-9. Taxonomy (NCBI): domain Bacteria; kingdom Bacillati; phylum Chloroflexota; class Dehalococcoidia; order Dehalococcoidales; family Dehalococcoidaceae; genus Dehalogenimonas; species Dehalogenimonas lykanthroporepellens. The sequence continues at coordinate 1,570,957 of CP002084.1, read as the reverse complement.
CTGTAATATCCGGTTTAGTTCTCCTCATCTGGAGCGCCAACCGGTTCATCGACGGCGCGGCGGCTACCGCCCGCCATTTCGGCATGGCCCCCCTGCTCATCGGCATGGTGGTGGTCGGCTTCGGCACCTCCGCTCCGGAGATGGTGGTATCGGCGATGTCAGCGGCTCAGGGCAACCCTGGTATCGCCATCGGCAACGCTTACGGCTCCAACATCGCCAACATCGCGCTTATTCTGGGGCTGACGGCACTCATCAGCCCCATCCCCTTCAATTCCCGGATACTGCGCAAGGAATTGCCTATTCTTACCCTGGTGACCATATTGGCCGGCTGGCAGATACTGGACGGCAATATTTCCCGTTTGGACGCTTTTACCCTGCTGGCCGTTTTCGGCGGCTTGATGACCTGGTCAATCTATGAAGGCCGGCGTTCCGGCTCCGACGACGCGCTTAGTGATGAAATGGGGCAGGAACTGATAAGCCAACCTTACACCCTGCGACAGGCAGTAACACGGTTGGCGACCGGACTGGCGCTATTGGTGGTCAGTTCCCGTCTGCTGGTTTACGGAGCGGTCGAGATAGCCCAGGACTTCGGGGTCAGCGACCTTATCATCGGCCTGACGGTGGTGGCCATCGGCACTTCGCTACCGGAGCTGGCGTCTTCGATAATCGCCGCCCGTAAAGGCGAACACGACCTGGCGCTGGGTAATATCATCGGTTCCAATCTGTTCAATACGCTGGGAGTAGTGGGTATCGCCGGCGCGATTCAGCCTTTTGCCGTCGGCGCCGAGGTGCTGTCCAGGGATTTTCTGGTGATGGGGGCTTTGACGCTGTCATTGTTCGTCATCGGCTTCCACTTCAAACGCCAGGGACGCATCAACCGCCTGGAAGGGGCGCTGTTGCTGGCTGTCTTTGTCGGCTATATGGCTTTCCTGGCGGGGTCGGCGTTTTAATAAGCTAACAATTCCTTCTATCCCTCCATTTGACGCCTTTTGTATTCCATAATATAATTAGTCCCAAGCTAACTATTAGCCCGGCAGGTAATAATTATTAACGGGGAGCGCCATGGAGTCACGTAAAGCCGAACTCATTGAACAGCTGACAGATTCCCATCAGCGCTTTTTCCGCACCATCCGGCCGATTGTGCCGCAGGAATGGCTTAGTCTGGACATGACGATGAGTCAACTCAAGGTGGCTTTGTTTCTGGCCACCGAAGGCCCTTCCCGCGTCAGCGTTCTGGCCTCCTTCCTGGGAGTCAGTACCGCCACCATGACCGGTATCACCGACCGTCTGTTTCAACATGAGTTCATCGTCAGACATACCGACCCGGCTGACCGGCGGGCGGTCATCTGTGAGTTGTCGGCCGAGGGCAAGGGAATCATCGAACAGATGTGGGAAGTAGGCGCCACCCAGATGCGCCAGCTACTGGAAAAGATGACGGTCAGCCAGCTGGAGCACATGCGCCAGGGAGTGGAAGACCTGCTGGCGGCCGCCGAAGAACTGGGGCATGAAGAAACCGGCCAAGTCCCGGCCGGACAAGTATAATAAAGGAGTTATCATGACCTTTCTGACCAGACTATCGCTCAAGAACCGCTGGATCACTTTTTTCCTGGCGGCGGTAATCGCCGTATCTTCCATCCTGGCTATGGTAAACCTGAAGATGGAGTTGATACCGGATATAGAGATGCCGGTGACCAGCGTCATCACCGTCTATCCCGGGGCGACCCCGGAGCAGGTGTCCGAAGAGGTCACCAAACCGGTGGAGCTGGCCGTAGCCCGCGCCGGCGACTACAAGCAGATGAGCGCGATTTCCTCAGCCAATCTCTCCATGATCATCATCACCTACGAATACGGCACCGACATGGAAGCCGCCGGCGAAGCCATCGCCCGTGAAATGAGCGGTCTGTCTCTGCCGGCGGGCACACAGGAGCCCCAGCTATTCCCCATCAGCATGAATGCCATGCCGGTGGTGATGCTGAGTCTGTCCGGCGAACTGCCGGGGCCGGAGCTGAGATCCATCGCCGAGGCACAGATTACGGGGCGGCTGAGCAGTATCGACGGAGTTTTTTCCGTCCAGGTCACCGGGGGCGAAGAGCAGGCGGTACTGACCGCCGACGCCCAGGCTTTGATAGATAACAACATGTCCGCCGCCCGGCTGGCCGGAGCCCTGGCCGCCGGGGAATTCAATTCACTGGAAGAACTGCTGAGTGCCCCGCTGGGGCCTGGGCTGACGCTGGGTGACCTGGCCGAAGTCCGGCTGGGGGCGGCCCCGGGCAATGCCGTCACCACTACCAACGGCAATCCCAGTATCGGCATCATGATCACCAAGGACCCTGAAGCCAATACCGTTGAGGTGGCCAACGCCGTCATGGCCGAAATAGAGGCTATCGCCCCTGAACTGACCTCCGGGGTAGTAGTGAACGCCATTTTCGATCAATCAGAATTCATCGAGCAGTCCATTGCCGACCTGTACCGGGAGGCCATCATCGGTGCCATTTTGGCGGTACTGGCCATCTTCATCTTCCTGAGGGTCTTCGGCGCCTCCCTGATTACTGCCGTATCCATCCCGCTGAGTGTCCTGGTAGGATTCCTGCTGATGTACGCTTCCGGCATCACCATTAACCTGCTGACGCTGTCGGCCATGGCCCTGGCGGTCGGCCGGGTGGTGGATGATTCCATCGTGGTGCTGGAAGTGATATTCCGCCATCTGGAAAAAGGCAAAGACTTCAAGACCGCCGCCATCGACGGCATCCGGGAAGTAGCCGCCCCGATCACCTCGGCCACCATTTCCACCGTGGTCATCTTCATCCCGCTGGCCCTGGTCGGCGGTATGGTGGGCGAGCTGTTCATGCCGTTCGCCCTGACCGTCACCTTCGCCCTGCTAGCTTCGCTGGTCATCGCCCTGACGGTCATCCCCGCCCTGACCGGCTTCATCAGCACCAAAGAAATCAAAAAGGAATCCAAGATGGAACTTGGGGGCACCTGGTACCAGCGGGCTTACCGCCCGGCGCTGGGCTGGACACTGCGTCACCGCGCGCTGACCCTGATTACCACCGCCGTCCTGGTAGTGGCCAGCTTCGGTCTGGTACCGGTCATCGGCACCACCTTCCTGCCGTCGACCTCGGAAAAAATGCTCCTCATAGACCTGCAAATGCCGTTGGGCACCGACCTCAATACCACCGTGGCTACCGCCAGCCAGCTGGAAGATCTGATCGACACCAACCTGGACTGGCTGACCTACCAGACTACCGCCGGCACCTCCGGCATGATGGGCGGCGGTGGCCCCCACATCGCATCCATTATCGTGGTTCTGCAACCTGACGCCGACCTGGAGGCTCAAACCCAAAAAATGCGTCAACTGGCGGAGCCGCTAGCCGCAACCGCCGACATCACCGTTTCCGCCGGCATTGAGGGCATGGCCCAGGGCGCCGGTTTCGGTTCGGGCGCCTTCGAGATGACCGTTAGCGGTAGCGACATAGCCGCCGTGGACGAAGCAGTCGTCATCATCACCGAAATGCTGAACGATATTCCCGGCCTGATAAATATCCAGAGCGACGTCACCCAGGTGGTGTCGCAACCGCTGATAATCCCTGACCCCGTAGCCGCGGCAGAGTACGGCATCGACCCGCAGACACTGGGGAGCGAACTATACATGCTGACGCATGGCGCGCCGATCGGCCAGGTAAGCGTCCACAACAATGTCTACGATTTGTTCCTGGAGCCACTGGTTTCCCCGGAGCTGACCCCGGAAATCATCGGTCAGTTGCCGGTCGGCGGGGTGAACGTGGCGCCGCTGGGCGCCATCGCCCAGGTCAGCTTCGTGCCTCAGCCGGTACAATTACTCCGAGTGGACCAGCAACCGTCGTCGACCATATCGGCCACCATCGAGGTCAAGGACGTCGGCGGCGTCAACGCTGAAATCCTGAAACAACTGGAGACAGTGAGTCTGCCGGCCGGGGTAGAATACACCATCGGCGGCGTCTATGAGCAGATGACCGAAGGCTTCAGCCAGATGCTCCTGGCCATCGGCGCGGCCATCATCATCGCCTACCTGGTGCTGGTAGTCACTTTCCGCTCCTTCCGCAACCCTTTCATCATCATGTTAAGCCTGCCGGTGGCTATCATAGGCGCGCTGGTAGGCCTGCTGATTACCGGCAACCCCCTGGGCATCTCGGCCATGATGGGCTTTCTGATGCTGGTGGGAATCGTGCTGACCAACGCCATCGTGCTGATAACCCTCATCGACCAACTGCGGCGGAGCGGCATGAGCCCCCGCGAGGCCATACTGGAGGGCGGTCATATCCGGCTGAGACCGATATTGATGACCTCACTGTCCACCGCCCTGGCCATGTTGCCGCTGGCGCTGGGCTTCGGCGGCGGTGAAAGTTCGCTCATCGCCGGGGAGCTGGCCATCGTGGTCATCGGCGGGCTGGTCAGTTCCACCCTGTTGACACTATTCGTAGTACCGGTGGCATACAGCCTTCTGAATCGGGTGAAGGTGGATACTACTACCGACTGATATAGAGAACACAGCCTGATATAAAGACACAGCGGCCGCTTGAAAAGCGGCCGCTGTTTTTTGATTTTAATCTTTTTTGACGCCCGGCAACTGTTCTGCTAACATGCATATATGCGCATATTGGCAGGTATCGAATGAACCAGACTCTGAAAGTGTTCAAAGCCCTGGCCGACGAAACACGGCTGAGGATAATGAACCTTATCCTCGAACGCGACTGTTGTGTTTGCGAGGTAACACAGGCGCTGGACATTTCCCAGACCGGCGCTTCCCGCGGCCTGACCCAGCTGTATGAAGCCGGACTGCTTTCTCAGCGCCGGGAGGGTCTGTGGGTCATCTATCACCTGGCGCCCGACCTGGCCGATAACGGTCTGGACCACCTGATCAAGGCATTGGAGTACCGGTTCCGGGATGACCGGCAGATGGCTGTTGACCGACGCAAGCTCCATGACGCCGGACGATTATGCCCGCCGGATAAACTGAACCCGGACGGACTTAACGCCGAATGCGCCGGAACGGAGCCTGAGGCTTGAACTCCAATGCCGTCATCTTCGTAGCCGTGGCCGTGGCATTATTACTGTTGTCCCTGGTGATGGACCGGGGAAAGACGTTCACCGGCTTCAAGAGGGGCTGGCAGATGTTCCATAAACTGCTTTTGCCTTTCCTCAACATCCTCATCATCGTATCGGTGGCGTTGTATCCGATACCGCCTTCGGCTATCGAGGAATACCCGGGCGCCGGAGCCGGTAGATGAAAAAGACCGCCTGACCCAAATTATCATCAAGGAGAAGTCATCGTCATGAACCGGAATATCGCCACCGCACCCGATGCCGGCTGTCCCACCAGTCTGTCTTTCCTGGACCGGTTCCTGACGCTGTGGATATTCCTGGCCATGGCCGGTGGGGTACTGCTGGGGTTGGTGTGGCCGGGCTTCGGGAATTTCCTCGAGTCTTTATCGGTGGGAACGACTTCCATCCCCATCGCTGTCGGGCTGATACTGATGATGTACCCGCCGCTGGCCAAGGTCAAATACGAGGAACTGGGGAAGGTGTTCCGCAACCGGAAGGTGCTGGCACTGTCGCTGGTGCAGAACTGGATCATCGGTCCGATACTGATGTTCGGGCTGGCGGTGATATTCCTGGCCGACCTGCCGGAATACATGGTAGGCCTCATACTCATCGGCCTGGCCCGCTGTATCGCCATGGTCATTGTCTGGAACGAACTGGCGGGGGGTGATACCGAATACGCCGCCGGGCTGGTGGCCTTTAATTCCATCTTTCAGATAGTGTTCTTTTCCTTCTACGCTTACGTCTTCATCACCCTGGCGCCCGGCTGGTTCGGCCTGGAGGGCGCGGTGGTCGATATCACCATCGGACAGATAACTCAGAGCGTCCTCATCTACCTGGGTATTCCTTTCTTCGGCGGCATGCTCACACGTTATGTAATGCTCAAGCGCAAGGGACGGGAATGGTACGAAACCCGGTTTATCCCCCGCATCAGCCCGCTGACGCTGACGGCACTACTGTTTACCATCGTGGTCATGTTTTCCCTCAAGGGCGACGTCATCATCGAGTTACCGCTGGATGTGGTGCGCATCGCCATACCTCTGCTGATTTACTTCGTGGTGATGTTCCTGGTCAGCTTCTACCTGGGACGGCGCATCGGCGCCGATTACCGGCAGACGGCGGCCATTTCCTTTACCGCCGCTTCCAATAATTTCGAACTGGCTATCGCGGTCGCCATTGCCGTATTCGGCATCGGCTCCGGGGTGGCCTTCGCCGCCGTCATCGGCCCGCTGGTGGAAGTGCCGGTGCTTATCGGACTGGTCAATGTAGCCCGGTACTTCCAGCGACGGTATTTTCAGCCGGCGACCGTCATCTGAATAAAATAAAAAGGAGAATGTAAATGTCTTTACCCGAAGTCAAAATAGTGTATTACCCGGTCAAGGCCGGAGCCTCCTGCTGAGGCCCTAGAGGACAATCGTCGGAGACGATTGAAGCAATCAAAAAAGCGGCGGAGGAAGCCGCGGGGGCTGTGGTTACCTGCGTCGATATCGAAAGCATAGACACCGACGACCCGAAGTACGCTCCAGTGGTTAAGGCCTTTGACACCTATTCCACGTGGGCGCTACCCGTGGTCACCTGCAACGGCGAAGTGGTCAGCTCCGGCGACGCCAGACCGGACAGAGTGGTAGCGGCACTCAAGAACGTCATGGGCGAAGCCAAAGGATAGCCCCGCATGGAATTCCTGGCCGGACTGATAGGCGGCGGTATCGAAGCGCTGGCGGAGTACCTGTCGGCTCATGTACTGACCTGCCTGATACCGGCATTTTTCATCGCCGGGGGTATCGGTGTTTTCATATCATCCGGGGCAGTCATCCGGTATTTCGGCCCGCAGGCCAATAAGTTACTCAGTTATGGCGTAGCCTCGGTTTCGGGCAGTGTGCTGGCGGTGTGTTCCTGTACCGTTCTGCCGCTTTTTGCCGGTATCTATAAACGTGGCGGCGGCATCGGCCCGGCAACTACTTTTCTGTTCTCAGGACCGGCGATAAATGTGCTGGCTATCGTCTATTCGGCGAGGTTGCTGGGGCTGGACCTGGGAATCGGCAGGGCGGTGAGCGCGGTAGGACTGGCTATCGTCATCGGATTGGTCATGGCCCGGCTGTTCGGCAACCGAACCGATACCCGGGCCAGACCGGAGCTTTTCCTGAATGATGAGGCCGGGGGAAAACCCCTGTGGCAGACACTGGCATTTTTCGGAACCATGTTCGGGATTCTGGTTTTCGCTTCAGCCTCAGCCTGGGCAGTAACCGCGGGACTGCTGATTACGCTGGGTTTGGTACTCCGGCGTTTTTTCAACGCCGACGAGATAAATCAGTGGCTCAGGGAAACCTGGGCATTCGTCAAACTTATCCTGCCGTGGCTGATAGGCGGGGTATTCCTGGCCGGAGTGGTCAAGGAACTCATCCCGGCCGAAATGGTTGCCGGCACCGTGGGTTCCAGCAACCTGGCGTCCAACGCTCTGGCTTCCGTCATGGGAACCCTGATGTATTTTGCCACCCTGACGGAAGTCCCTATTGTTAAAGCTTTTCTGGAACTGGGGATGGACAAGGGACCCGCGCTGGCTCTGTTGCTGGCCGGCCCGGCACTGTCACTGCCCAGTATGCTGGTCATTCGTCAGGTGATGGGTAATAAACGGGCTTTCACCTACTTCGGACTGGTGGCGGTATCGTCCACCATGGCGGGGCTTATATTCGGTATAATCTGAGGGCGAACAGGAGTGGAACCGATGAAAATTAAAATTCTGGGTACCGGTTGCGCCAAATGCAACCAACTGGAGTCCCTCACCCGTGAGGCGGTTCAGGAACTGGGGCTGGAGGCCGATATTGAAAAAGTCAAAGACATCGAGCGGATAATGGAATACCCGGTGATGCTGACACCGGCGCTGGTGGTGAACGAAAAGTTGGTACTATCAGGCAAGGTGCCGTCGAAGGCCGACCTGGTCGAGGTTATCGCCAAAGCGGTTGGCCGCAAAACATAACCGCGGAATCCCCTGACTCATACGGCGGACGCGACATACTGCAGGACTGACAAGTGTCAGGTATCAAGGCCGGACAACGCCTGGTCCAGATCGGCGATGAGATCATCGGCGTGCTCCAGCCCGACCGAAAGACGGATCAGCCCGTCGCCGATACCGACCGCCGCGCGGTGTTCAGCCGACATGGAGGCGTGGCTCATGGTAGCCGGATGCTCGGCCAGCGAGGCGGCGCCGCCCAGCGACTCCGCCAGGGAGAACAGCTTCATCCGGCGCAAAACAGTAGCGGCGGCCGTAAACCCGCCGTGGACATCGAAAGAGACCACCCCGCCGAATCCGGACATCTGACGGGCGGCCAGTTCGTGACCGGACTGTTCCGGCAGGCCGGGATAGTACACCCGGGCGACCGCGGGATTGCCGATCAGAAAACGGGAGACCCGGAGCGCGTTTTCCTGGTGGCGGGCCATGAGCAGTGACAGGGTCTCAACGCCGCGCAGAACCAGCCAGGCATCGAACGGCACCTGACCGCCCCCAGCGCATTGACCAGAAAACAGACCTGTTCAATCAGTTCCGGCGAAGTGGTGACGATAGCGCCCCCGACGACGTCGCAGTGGCCGTTCAGGTATTTGGTGGTGGAGTTGTTTTTCCCCATTTTTTTTATCATTTATATACCCTGTCAGCGACGACTACGTCAATCCGGGCGGTTCCCGTTTGACACGATGGTCATCTCCTGTTATTATTTATATGTTGACTTTGTTGCTCTATTTTATCAACTTTTAATAAGGAGGCCTCACCATGCCGACAACCAATGAAATACCTTCGGTGCTGTTGAAAGCCAATCAGGCAGGCATCATCCTGTTCGTCGCTCTGGCGGCGGTGACCGGCAGTCCGGTTTTCATCGGACTGGTGCTGGCCGTAGAACTGGGCGGGCTGATATGGGGTATCCGCGGCAATCTGTTCATCCGCGCCGCCCGTCCGTTTCTGACAAAGCGGCTGGCGGCTTCCAGGACCGAGTCGCGGGAACTGGCGCGGTTCAATAATACCCTGGCGGTGCTGTTTCTGGGTCTGGCGTCGGGCTTTTTCCTGGCCGGTCTTCCGCTGGCCGGTTATATCGTGGCCGGTGTGCTGGCGGTGGTGGTGACGGCCGCGTTGGCCGGCTACTGTCTGGGCTGTGTCCTCTATTACCGGTTCAAAATGCTGAAATCCCGCCTCGGCCTTCGTTTTTCGACTCGTTGATTCCGGCTTATACCCTCAAATGCAAACCGACCCGGTCATCCCGGGTCGGTTTCTTTTCGTCTAGCGGGTGAAAAGCAGGGTAAAACGGCCGTCGGAGAGATGTTTCAGTTCCGGAAGAAGTTCCCTGGCTTTGAGTTCCTGGGCCACGCTTTTAAGAGAATCACCGTCTCCGACAATGAGACGGGCGAATTGTCCCGGCGTCAAGCTGTCAATGACTTCGGCGGCCTTGATGCGGGACAAAGGGCAGACATAACCGGACAGGTCGAATTCCTCAATGCTCACTTTTTGCCTCCTTATCGTCCAGATATCGAGTGTAGAACTGACCGTATTTGAAGGCGTCGTCCGGGGCGATGACCACCCCCATGCCCGGCCCCTTCGCGGCGTGGCGCAAGGCGGCGGCCACGATAGCGCCGGTAGTCGGCCCGACCAGAATGCCTTCCCGGCGCGCCAGGGCGATAGCGGTGTCGTAAGCCTCCTCGTCAGTAACCGATTCGCGGGCATCAACGACATCCAGGTCAAGAATGCCGGGTACCAGCTCTTCAGGCAGGCCGGTAATCCGCTTCAGCCCCGGCAGTTTATGAGCGGGAGAGGAAGGCTCAACACCGATGACCCGGACAGCGGGCGAATGCTTTTTAAGATAACGGCCGACACCTGAGATGGTGCCGCAGGTACCGAACCCGGCGAAGAAATGGGTAAGAGTGCCGACCACAGCGGCCTGGCGGCGAATTTCCGGCCCGGTATGACGGTAATGAGCCTGGACATTGAGCCGGCTTTCGTACTGATTGGGGCTGAGGTAATGGTCCCGGGTAGCCGGACTGTTGACCATGGCGTCCACCAGGCCCCGAGCCCCCTCCGACGGGAAACGGGGGCAGAGAGCATCATCGGTTTCCCATATCCTGACCCCCAGCAGGCGCAACATGGCCTTCTTCTCTTCCGGGACGCCCTCGGGCACAGCGATTTCCACCGGGATGCCCATGGTGGCGGCTATGCCCGCCAGTGCCAGACCGGTATTGCCGGAAGAAGCCTCGATGACCGTCCGTCCGGCAGATTCCAGGTCTCGTAGCATTTCCAGGGCAACCCGGTCCTTGACCGAGCCGAAAGGATTGTGACGCTCCAGCTTCAGGTAAAGCTGATAATCCGGAGTGTCCACCAGTCGGTTCAGGCGCACCATCGGGGTGGGGTCGTCCCGGCGGCCGATAGTCTGAACAATATCGTCGTAAACCCGCCACCGGCACGCCCTGGGACTTCGGGTGCCGGGAGAGGAATTCCTGCCGGTCATCACCTGTCCTCCTTTCTCTTTACTGCCGGCTGGTCGGGCAGGACGCAGAACTGGGCTTCCGCGGACGGCGTAACGGAGCCTGCACCAGCGGAAATATCAGGCGTGACGGACGCCGAAGCCGCAGGCACGCGAAACGTACCGACATCCAACCGGGGCACCGGGATTTCCGCGGGTCGGGAGAGTTGCGGCACCCATTCATAAGGTACCCGGTAAGCGCGGTAAACCAGGTTACCCAGAGCGCCCGACCAGGGGTTGACGAACTCCCAGACCAGCCGGTGATCCGGGGTGACTTCGAAGACCCGGCCGCCGACGCCTTCCGTAATCAGGGTATTACCGTCAGGCAGGCGCTGGGCGCCGGAGACGATGCTGGAGTAGAAGCGGGAGCCGTAGATGGGGGTGATGAAGCCGGCTTCGGCGGCAGTGTACTGCCATACGATGTCCAGACTGACCGGGTCAAACTCCAGCACCCGGGAAGAATCCCGGACAGCATGGTTGACACCGGTGACGGAAGCCGGGTTGGGGGCGCCGTAGCCGCCCCAGCCGCCGTTGTCGAAAACCAGTATATTGCCCTCGCCGGGCAGACCACGGGGAATCAGATGGGCCAGGTGGGGGCCGATGATCCAACCCAGTTTCTGGGCCGGACCTTGACGGTAGTCGGGGCCGACGCGCCAGACGACGGCGCCGGTCTGCTTATCTACGATAGCCAGGATGTTGGACTGGCGGCTGGACCAGATGAGGTTATCCGGATGGAAACGGCGGTCGCCGGCATCATACCAACGGTTGGGGCCGAGCGCTGAAAGAGAATTCAGATGCATCCAATCACCGAAACCCTCTCCGATATTGAGCGCGTTGGTATGCTGAGATATAGCCTGCCGGGCTCGAGAAGAGAAACCCAACTCCTCGAAATGGTCGGCGCACTGCCATTCCCACAGAAGGTGACCGTGCCAGTCCACTTCGATGATGACGTCATCGAGCAGTTGACGCTCCGAGATATCGGGACGGTCGTAGTTACGGTGGCACAACAACAGGGTGTTGCCTTCGGCGGTTTGCGGCTCCTGCCCCGGCGCGTAATAACCGACCGGGTTGCCCTGGCGTTGAAAGTCATGATGCTGACGGGCCATCCAGCGGGGCTTTTCTTCCGGATCTGCGATATATTCCAGACGGTCATAACGCCAGATGACGTTGCCGTCCCAGTCAAGCTGAACCAGGTCAAGCTGGTCCTGGAAACCATATTTGGGATTACGAACGCCGGAACTGGTCAACAGGTGGCCGCCGGGAAGTATCTTGTTGGGAAAGCCGGCGTAGCCTTCCCAGGTCTTGACCGGACGGCCGTTCATATCCACCAGGCGGGCCTGCCCGTCCATGGTGGTCAGCATGGTGAAACCGTTCCAGGCTGATTCCGGTTCATAGATGGTGGTTCCGGTGGGAAAAACACTTACGGACATGAAGTCCTCCTTATCTCAACAATCGGTCGCCTCAGATGCCGGTGCCTGCGGCCATCGCTTCATCCTCCAAACCCAGCCCCCGGAGAATCCGGGCTTTGAGATGGAAAAGTGTAGCGTCCGAGCGATGCCGCGGGTAACCGGCTGGTATCTCCACTACATCGACGATACGGGCCGGACGGGCTGAGAGTACCAGCACCTGACGGCTGGTGAGCAGGGCTTCATCGATATCGTGGGTCACCATGATGGTGGTACGAGGGCGGGCGGTATAGATGCGCACCAGGGCATCCTGCAGTTTCATACGGGTCAGCGCGTCGACGGCGCTGAAAGGTTCGTCCAGCAGAAGAACATCAGGGTCGACCGCCAGCGCCCGGGCCAGCGACGCCCGCTGGGCCATGCCGCCGGACAGGACTTTGGGGTAAGCATCGGCAAAGCGGCTGAGGCCCACCAGTGCCAGCAGTTCATCGACATCCATGTCGCCGGACGGGTAGCGGTGGCGAACCAGTTCCAGGTTATCCCTGACCGACAGCCAAGGCAGAAGGCGGGGCTCCTGGAAGGCGATGGAGCGCGTTGGGCGGGCGATACCGTAAAGGATTTCGCCCTCGTCGAGGGTATCCAGCCCCAGGGCCAACCGGAGCAGGGTGGATTTGCCGCAACCGGTCGGCCCCACCAGAGAAACGAAACCGGAGGACGGTACGGTGAAATTGAAGTCGTCCAGCACCAACCCGGCGCCGGGGTAGCTTTTGTAAATATGACTGAAATCGATGGAACTCATAAACAGTACCTCATTCTCCGGCAAAAGTAGCTCGCCAGCGGGTAGCCCGAAGCTCCGCCAGGCGGATCAAGCCGTCGGTCAGCTTGCCGGCTGTCGCCAGCACCAGCATCAGCGCAATGGTCTGGTCAGGCCGGCCCAGGGTGCGGCCGTCATTGAGCAGAACGCCCAGACCGGAGTTACCGATGAGGATTTCACTGAAGACGGCTACGATCCAGGCGATACCGGCCGCCAGCCGGAGGCCGACGAAAATCTGGGGCTTGGCGGAGGGAATTATGATGCGCCGGATAACCACGGCACGCGACAGACGGTAAGCCCGGGCCAACTCGATGAGCTTCTGGTCGGTACTGCGGACACCGGCGAAGGTGTTGACGTAGGCGGTGAAGAAGATGGCGATGGCAATCATGGCAATCTTGGGCGCATCGGCAATACCCAGTGTCAGAATCAGAAAGGGTATCCAGGCCACCGCCGGCACCGCCCGGAGGCCCTGGACGGTGGGGTCCAGGATTTTCTCCACCCAGCGGGTATACCCGGTCAAGCCGCCCAGTAGCATACCAGTGGTGAAACCGATGCCGGCCCCGGCCAGCAGACGCTGGAAGGTGTCCCGGAATTCGGTTGCCAGCGTCCCGTCGGCGGCCAGACTGAACAACGTATCGAACACCGCCCCGGGTGTCGAGAAGAAATGCTCGCGCAGGACACCGCCGGCAACGCCGGCCCACCAAAGCCCGATGAGCAGGAGCGGCAGAACCAGCCCGATCGGTAGTCGCAATCGGGGCAGTCGGGCGGTTACGGACAGGCGATTGATATGGTCAGCCATGACGTCTTCCTAAGAGCCTCCATAAGCGAGGGCCAGGTCTATCCAGGCGGCGACATCTACCGGATTGCGGGTGATACCCAGGTCCAGCAGAAACTGCCCGCCCAGATCTATCCGGGCCAGAACATCCTGGTTCAGTGTCATGTCATAGTGGAAAGGATCGGCGTAAATGGGTTCCAGCAACGCCCGGGGAATACCGCCGGCATTGGCTGACAGCAGGTCGAAGGCGGCGTCACGGTTATCGTTAGCCCAGTCCAGGCCGCGCTGACGCGCCTGGAAGAACAGGGAAAAGAAATCCGGATGTTCGGCGATGAAGCCGTCGCGGGCGACGATGACCGAGGTGCCCCGTCCGACCGGAGTTTCAATGGTGGAATCCAGTACCCGGAAGCCTTCATCCAGCAGTTTGACACCCATCCAGGTACCGGTGACCGCGGCATCGATGTGGCCGGCGCGCAAAGCCTGTTCGGCATCAGGCAGAGTCATGTGGATGAACTGGATGTCCTTTTCGGTCATGCCATGGGCCTTGAGTGCTTCCAGCAGATAGAAATGCGGCAGAGTAGCCTTGACAGTAGCCACTTTTTTACCGCGGAGCTCCTCCACCGAACTCAGGGTTGAACCGGGCGCCGCCACCAGCCACCAGGGGGTGCCGTCGGGGGCGGCCATGGCGACCAGAGAAGTACCCAGCCCGGCGGCCTTGCCGATGAGAGCGCCGATATCGGCGATAACGGCGATGTCCAGAGAGCCGGCGGCCAGGGCTTCGTTGATGGCCGGGGCGGCCCCCAGGAAGGGGATATATTCAATTTTGATGTTGGAGGCACCGAACTCTTCCTCGAAGAACCCATTTTTCAGCGCCCACAGGTCGGGGCCGTCAGGGGCGGCGGTATCCCGAGCCCCGGTGGGAAACCCGATGCGGACGGTATAACCGTCACTCGAAGCATCGATATTGCCCTCATAAGGGCTGCAACCGGCCAGGACGATTATCGAAAGTGTCAGAACGGTTATTATCTTGAGCCACCAGCGTTTCATGATTTCTCCTTAAACAAATAATGATAAATACTGAATAATCAGGCTTGACCGGACGCCACCTGAGCGCACCGGACAGCGCGGAGAAGCCTCCCCCCAACCGGGGAGGCTAAAGACACAGGCAGAGACAACCGGCGGACGGGACAGCAATTGCCGGAATCGTCAGGGAAAGATAGACTCGGCTATCGCTCATCAGACACCCTTCTCAAGAGCGCCTTCGAGCAGACGGCGACGAACATCTTCAAAGCCGTACCGATCGATGACAGAGGCGACATCGGTCTGTTCCCGGGCAACAAGGGCGCGGGCGTTGTCGGTAATCCGCACCGCCTCATCCTCGGTAACACAGTCAGCGATTATCCGGCCCAGACGGGTATCCCACCCCCCGCGCCCGCCGGCCAGCACCGCGAAACCGCGCCGGGTTTCGGTCAGGGCGTCGAAGGGGCAGACAGCGACGCACTGGCCGCACTGCCGGCACGACTCCCGGTCGATGACGATATTGTCACCCGCTTGCGTGATAGCCCGGCGTTTGCAGACCGGCACACACAAGCCGCAGTTGGTGCAGGCGTCGGCGTTATAATCAAAGTCCATGGTGCCGTAGAAACCGAGGTCGGCCAGATGGGAGACACCGCAGGAGTTGGGGCATCCGGACGCCGATATGGTCAGACCGGAACCGGAACGGCCGGGACGGTCGATGCGGCCGAGGAGAGACTGCGGGTCGGCCAGGCTCTCGGTGCAATAGCCGCCAAAGCAGGACTGCATGTTGGCTTCAGCTTTGTCGATAACTTCGAGGCCGGCATCGATGGCGGTCTGTTCAGCGGCGGCCATATCTTCGGCGGAGATTCCGGGAATCTCCGGGCCGCCGCGAACCGGAAAATATACCAGACCGCGGCCGTACCCGGCGGCGATGGTAGCTATCGTCCGCAACAGGGGAGCGATAACTTCACCCGCCACCGCTTTCAACCGGAGCACGCCCGAACCGGCTTTCGGCGCGACCGAAGCGGCGACACAGGGGGCCGGTTCCAGACCGTGAGGCTGATCAAGCCCGGAGGTCAGCGCAGTGCGTACAACATTTTCACCCAGCCGGGCGATCAGGTCGGCCGCCCTTTCGCCCCGGCGTCCTTCCCGATTCATCAACTGAAAATAATTCTGCGTCAGGCGAAGACATTCATCCCCGGTCAGATTTTCAACCAGACCGAGGCCGATGAAGGGATTCAAGCCCAAACGGGCCCCGACGAAAGCCCGGTACCGGCCACCGTCTTCACCGGAGGTAACGACGAAGCCGATATCGGTCAGCACCCGGGCATAAATGCAGTCTTCCGGACAGCCGGAGACGCCGAGTTTTACCTTGTGAGACATGGAGGCATGAAAAAACGTGTCCAGCCGGCGGGCCAGCGGCAACGGATCAGCCAGGGCATCGCCGCAGGAGGCGAGACCAGGGCAGACGTTGACGTTACGCACCGTCGGTCCGCAACGGTCGAGCGTAAGATACACCCGCTCCAGTTCACTCTGAACCGCGGCCACGTCAGCAGAGGCAATGAAGGGGATTATGGGTATCTGACGGGAAGAGAACAGCAGAAAACCCCGGCCGTAACGCTCGGTAATATCGGCCAGCGTTGCCAACTGGCCGGCTTCCAGATGCCCGCAGGCGGTCTTGACCCAGACCGCGTAACGGTCATCGTCCTTCAACTTAACGATACCACGGCTTCTCAATTCAGCTACATCTGTGTTTGATGGGTGGGTCAATTCCCTGTTCCTCTTTTTTAATCCCGTGTTTGTTGGTGTGTTTTGTCAGGATTATAAGGTGAAAGCCAGACGGATGTCAAGCAGTTGAAAATCAGGTACACTATCGACAGCTAATGAAAGAACATGCGATGAAACTGAAAGCTATCGGCTTTGTCCGCAGTCCGGTAACGGAAAAACCAGCCGACGGATTCGACTGGCGACAGACGCAGGCCGAAATCGTCATCGACCCGGCGCTGGCCGAAGGACTGGACGGGCTGGATGATTTCTCTCATATCATCGTCATCTGGTGGATGCACCGGGCGATCGACCCGGCGAAGATGGCGCTCAAGGTATATCCGAGGGGCCGAAAAGACCTGCCGCCGGTAGGAGTGTTCAGTTCACGCAGTCCCTACCGTCCCAACTCCATCGGCCGGGCCACCCCCCGGTTGCTGGAACGACGGGACAACGTGCTGGTGGTTCAGGGGCTGGACGCCATCGACGGCACGCCGGTACTGGACATCAAGCCGTTCATCCCCGGATACGACTCACCGCCGGAAGGAGCCGAAGCGCCGGAATGGGCAACCCGACACCAGCGTCAGCCGGGCTGATCGCCATCTACGAGCGACTGTTCGGTAAGTACGGGCCGCAGGACTGGTGGCCGGCAGATACCGCGTTCGAGATGATGATCGGGGCCATTCTGACCCAGTCTACCGCCTGGAGCAACGTGGAAAAAGCGATAACCGGACTCAAATCGGCCGGGGCGCTGTCGGCGGCGCAAATAAGGCGGATGCGCCCGGAGGAACTGGCGCCGGTTATCCGGTCATCCGGCTACTATAATGCCAAGGCCTCCAAACTCAAGGCACTGGCCGACTGGCTGGCCGGATATGACGATGACATCGAATCTCTGAAAGACCGGGACCCCGCGGAATTCCGCCGGGAACTGCTGGCGGTGCATGGCGTCGGCCCGGAGACGGCCGATTCCATCCTGCTTTATGCGCTGGATGTTCCGGTATTCGTCATCGACGCCTATACCCGACGGTTGTTTTCCCGCCTCGGGATTGTTCCACCCCGTGACACCTACGATGAATGGCAGAGGCTGTTCGAGACGAACCTCGAACAGCAAGCCGGGCTTTTCAACGAGTACCACGCCCTCATCGTCCGCCACGCCAAGGAGGTATGCCGGTCACGACCGGATTGCGCCGAATGCTGTCTGGCCGGAGAGTGCCGATACCTGAAAAGAGGGTATTGAAGCCGAGGGAAAGGACTGCTACACTTGAAAACGATGATCGTCGATGCTCATACCCATATTTTCTCCCCGGATGTGATTGCCCGGCGGGCGGAACATGTGGCCGACGACCCCTGCTTTCGGGAACTCTACGGCAACGCCAAAGCCAAACTGAAGACCGCTGAGGAACTCATCACTGAGATGGACTCAGCCGGCGTGGACAAGGCGGTCATCCAGAACATCGGCTGGAGCGACCCGGAGACCTGCCGGGGCACCAACGATTACCTGCTGGAGGCGGCGGCACGCTACCCGAAGAGGCTGATTCCTTTCATTGCCGTTCAGCCGAACAGCGGCCGGGTAGCGGTCAGCGAGATTAACCGGTGCGTCGCCGCCGGAGCGAGGGGTATCGGGGAGTTGCGACCGGATACCCAGGGCGGCTTCGTCGGGCTGGAGCGCAAGGTCATGCGGCCGCTGGTCGAAGCGGCCATGGCCGGTGACCTGGTGATGTGCCTTCATGTGGATGAACCGGTGGGGCATCACCATGCCGGCAAGGGTTCGGTGACACCGCAGGCGATATTTCCCTTCATCTCAAGCTTCCCCGAATTGAAACTGATACTGGCCCACTGGGGTGGCGGACTGCCTTTCTATACGCTGATGCCCGAGGTCAAAAAGGCGCTGGGGAACGTGTGGTTCGACAGCGCCGCGTCGCCTTTGCTGTATCAACCCGAAATATACGAGCGGGTAGCTGACCTGGCCGGCGGAGACCGGATATTGTTCGGGTCGGACTGGCCGCTCCTCCGCCAGCGCCGCGCCCTGGAAGAACTGCGAAGCGTCAACCTTTCCACCTGGACGGTCAAGGGTATAGCTGGCGACAACGCCGCAGAACTGTTGGGACTGAAAGATGAATGACAGCTTCATCCGGGCGTTCGTGGCCATCGAACTGCCGGATGAAGTCAAAGCCCTGCTGGCGGCAGAGCAGAAGGCGTTGGCTGACGGGCTGAGCGGCATTAAATGGGTGAACCCGGAGGGGATTCACCTGACGCTGAAGTTCCTGGGGAATGTACCCAAATCACGGCTGACGGAAATCGAACGCGCCCTGAAAGAAGCGACAGCCGGTACAGGACCGATGGAGTTATGTCTGGCAGGCCGGGGCGCTTTCCCCGATTCACGCCGGCCCGAAGTGGTATGGCTAGGTCTGGGCGGTCAGACGAGTAAACTGGCAGTTCTCTTTCAGAAAATCGAAAGGTCCATGACCGGCCTGGGCTGGGAACCGGAAGCCAGGGCGTTCTCACCGCATCTGACGCTGGGACGCGTTCGCCGGGAGGCCGGTAACGCGTCCCGGCAACGGCTGGCGGAACGGCTGGAAAAGGCACCCGCCGGGACGTCGGCGGGTTTTACCGTGGACACGGCCTGCCTGATGCGCAGTCTTCTGACGCCGGCGGGAGCGGTTTATACCCGGCTGGCTGAATTCCCCCTGAAATAAATGTTTATAAAAACCGACATCGGTTTGAATCAGGGGTTTCCAAAGTATGACAACAGCCCGACTTTTATTGCCAGACTTATATAATTAGTTATTATTAACCTTGACAACTATTATTGTTAAGGAACCTCTGAAAAACACATAGTTGTAAAGTTTCGGTGATATTGTTGGTGATATCTTGCGCCCACGAAGCGAAACCGCAGTGTTTTTGGCAGGTTACACCGGCCTTTATCCGGTTTGCTCCACCCTGAAGGAGCGGTTTTCCGGTTATTGGGCGCAATTCACCCTTCAGGTTGCCATCATGCTTAATTCCCGGCGTACCAGATATAAATTAGCCAGCGTGAACAGGCTGAAGACCTGCACCATATTCTTGTGGAGGCCTTTGTATTTGACCTTCCGGTATCGCCATAGATGCTTGACCACCAGAAACGCATGCTCACCCTTGGCTCGAACTTTGCCTTGTCTTCGGTTAAACTCGGCGTCTTCCGGTGTCAGTTGATAGTGCCGGCTGGCTTTGCGTTTTACCCGCCAATCAATGCCTCGGGATTCGTAACGTCTTTGCCTTTCCTCACTGGTATAGGCTTTATCTCCATAGACCGCCTTTTCCTCTCCGTGCAGTAACTTATCCATGACCTGTGAATCATGAACTGAGGCATCGGTCACCACTATCGTATGCGCCAGTCCCTTGCCGGTGTCTGCGCCTATATGAGCCTTCATGCCAAAATACCACTGATTCCCCTTTTTGGTCTGTCGCATCTGTGGGTCTCGGGCCTTATCCCGGTTTTTGGTCGAAGATGGCGCATTGATTATCGTAGCGTCGACTATTGTCCCTTCTTTTAACAATAAACCTTTGTCTGAAAGATAATTCCTTGTCTTTTCAAATAACGCCATGGTCAGATTGTGCTTCTCCAGCAGATGACGAAAATGCAGTATAGTACTTTCATCCGGTACAGGGTCAGATTGGATATCGATTCCGGCAAATCGTCTCATCGATTCTATATCGTAAAGCGCGTCTTCCATCGCCGGATCCGATAAACCGTACCACTGTTGCATGAAATATATCCGTAGCATGCGCTCCAGCGGCATTGGATGTCGACCATTACCGGCTTTGGGGTAATACTCAACTATGATTTCCAGTAGTTCTTTCCAGGGAATTACCCGATCCATTTCCTGAAGGAATACTTCCCGTCGCGTCTGTTTCTTTTTGTTAGCATAAGCCAGACTGGCAAATGACAAGGTCTTCATTAACTTCGCCATCCTTCGTTTATGGATGACTAATTATACCTCATCAAACGTGACTTGTTCAGAGATTCCTTAACATGTTACAATACGGCAACTGAGTATTTCAGTCGGTTAACAAAAATATCTGCTCACACCGGCAACATCAAGCGCAAGGGTAACCTTGGTCAGTCCGGCAGGGGCCGTCAATCATCCCGGCAAGGAATAGTCGGGACATCGAAAAACTGTTCAGGCCGTTGATAAATCGACAAAGGCCGTGGCCAGGTTGTCAACCGGAAACGGAGCTGTGCCATGCAGACCAACGAACTGACCAAACGCAACCGGGATATTTACGAATACCATAAGGCCAATCCCGATTTTACACTGGCCGAGCTCGGTGAGAAATTCGGTCTGTCCCAGCAGAGGATATCCCAGTTGATCCGCACCTACGAATGTCGCCGGCTGATTAAACAGCGGAACAAACTGCTGGAACGTTATTACGATCGGAATGTCATTAATGGCGACGGCGTTCCGGGAGAACTGTTCGCCGCCACCCACCCCAAAGAGTATTATAGAGTTCAGCAGGCCATCAGAAAACGAACCTGCCTGGTGTGCCCGGTCAAGTCCGTGCCGGAGATAGAAGGCGTCAACGACAGGACTGATAACAACCATCTTGTAAAGGAGGTTCGAAAGTGAAACAGCATGACCATAACGAGATGGTAGTTCCGGATTTAAGTGAATTGACCTTGGAAGAAACCTCCTCTCCCATCCGGGTATTCCTGGTGGACGACCACCCAATTGTCAGAACCGGGATGAAAACTCTGGTTCGCGAACAGCCGAACATGGACTGCGTCGGCGAGGCCGAAGGTAATCAGGAAGCTATCGATAAAATCGAAACCCTGCAACCGGACGTGGTGGTCATTGACAGCGAGTTGACCGAGATGGATACCATGGAGATTGTCCGGGCCGTCAATGCCAATTCTCCCGGTACCGCAGTAGTGGTGCTGACCAGCCGCGGCGATGAATATTCGCTGGCCCAGGCGCTCCAATACGAGGTGGCCGGATTCATCACCCGGGAAAGCAGTAAAGAGCTCATCGCTATCGCTATCCGGGCCGCCGCCGCCGGCGGCGGCCTCTGGGACCGGACGCTGTTGTATCGGGCTATCCGATTATTGAGACTGCCGACCAAACTCCAGGAAGCCAGCGATGACAGTTCGGAAATAACCAGCGCCGACATCGTGGTACAACAGCTCAGCCCGCGGGAGATGAGCACCTTGAGGCTGGTTTCCGACGGTATGACCAATAAAGAAATTGCCATGAAGTTGAACTGCTCCGAATCAGCGGTCAAGGGTTACGTCACCCGCATCATGAACAAGCTTAACGTGACCAACCGGACGCAGATAGCGCTCAAGGCTTCTCAGTTGAATATAATTCAGTAACCATTCTCTCCAGCTACTAGACCGAATCAATCCGCCACCTGGAGTATAGGCTTCAATTGAAGCCTATACTATTTTGTACTTTAGTAGCGTAGTTTTTATACTTTTAGCCATAGCCGAAATGCTTAGCGACTCTATTCCGTTTCCTCCAAGGATCGCTCCTTCGCCTACGCCGAAGCCAAGTCCGACGAGGAGCTCAAGGCTTGGCGGGCTCGCAATGCGAGCCCGCTTCTTATTGTTCTAAGGCTATACATCAACACCTCTCTTACCTGATTCCCGTTCTGCAACCTAAAATAACGGGCTATTAACCCAAGGTTGTTATTCTATTATTATATATACGCATAAATGCTTATATACTTATTCTCACCGAAATGTTATATTGTGTTACAAAGGCTGGTATTATTAGTAAGTATATTATCGGCTAAATATCTAATAAGGAGATAACCATGGCAAACAAGTTCCACTCCACGCTCAGCCGGGTAGTGTCCCGTCAAGTGGTGTAAATTCATGATTGGTGGTTTCCCGAATCATTAAGGTTGTAAAGCCATGATAAGGGGTTCCTCCTGCGCCCCTTCCAGCGTTTTCTTCATCGAATCCACAGAAAAGTAGCGACGTCCGATCTCCCATTCGTCCTGCTGTTCCATTAGCACCGCCCCAATCAGCCTGATTACCGCTTTGCTGTTGGGAAAGATGCCGACCACATTACTGCGGCGCTTGATTTCCTTATTCAGTCTCTCCAGGGGATTGGTTGAGTAAAGTTGCCGCCAGTGTTCCCGAGGGAAGGCGGTATAGGCCAGGATATCCGGTTCTGCCTCTTCCAATTGGTCGGCAACAGTACCGAATCGGAGTCTGAGGTTATCGGCTACCTGGCGGAGCTGGATACAAGCGCTATCGCGGTCAGGTTGAGCGAAGATAGTCCGGATAGCGGCAGATACCATAGCCTGGGCGCCCCGTGGCACTCTGGCCAGCGCATTGCGCATGAAGTGCACCCGGCAGCGTTGCCACGATACCCCGGTGAGTACCGTGCTGATGGCTTCCTTCAGCCCCAGATGGGCATCACTGATTACCAGCATCACCCCGCTCAAACCACGGCTAACCAGCCCCCGCAGAAACTCTTTCCAGAATACACCGTCTTCACTGGGGCCGACCTCAAGCCCGACGATCTCGCGTTCCCCGGTTTCCCGGACGCCGTAGGCGATAATTACTGCCTGACTGACCACCCGACCTGAATCCCTGACCTTGACGTAGGTCGCGTCCAGCCACAGATAGGGATAACGCCATAACAAAGGCCGGTGGCGCCAGCGTTCCACTTCATCGTCCAGAGCCCCGCATATTCGCGATACCTCGCTCTTACTGATACCGTTAAGCCCCAGTGACTGAACCAGAGATTCCACCTTGCGGGTGCTGATGCCCAATACATAGGCTTCCTGGATTACCGCCAGCAAGGCATGTTCCGCCCGGCGCCGGGGCTCGAGCAAGCTGGGAAAGTAACTGCCGTCCCGCAACCGGGGAATCTCCAAGGGTATCGTGCCGGCCCGGGTGTCCCAGATACGGCCCCGGTAGCCGTTACGGTAGGTTAAACGACCATCGCTACGCTCATGCTTCTCAGCTCCGGTCTTCTGCTTAACCTCAAGCTCCATGACCGCTTCGGCCAGCATTTTCACCCCTTCTTTTAGAAAATCAAGCTCGCTGTCACTTCCTGACTTGCGTAGCAATTCCAAAAGTGTCATCCTGTCTTTGGCCATTGTCGTGGTTACCTCCTGAAAGTTTGTGTTGTTACTTTCTTTCAAGAAACCACACAATGGCCTGCTTTTTCAACTCCAGGAATTTACACCACGTATTGGGATTCTACTCTCAGCCGCCGCGATTTCATGAAGGCGCTGGGTATCTCCAGTGTCGGCCTGGGCGCCGCCGCCGCCATCACCCCCGGCTTCAAGGATCTTGACGAAGTCGCCACCTCAGCCAACAACCAGTCACATCCCTGGTGGGTCGCGGAAAGAGACCACCACGACCCGACCAACGAAATCGACTGGAACACTTTCAAGCCTTATGACCGCAACGCCAATCCGATGCACCAAAGACCTTCCGATGTCAACGCTCGTAACCGGGAACGAGACGATGCAATGCAGAAAGCCGCCTTTGCCAACAAGACCCCCGGCGACTCCCTGCGCGACTATGCCTTTGGTACCGGCTCCAGCTTCATCGGTCCCAACGCTCCCTGGGACGGCCCCAGTGCCGCTCTTCCTGGTAATGCCGAAGGCAAGCGCTGGGAAGATTCCGCGGAAAACAACCTCCAGATGATGCGCGCCGCCCTGCATACCTACGGCGCCGTCCTGACCGGCGCTCTGGAAGTCAACGAAAAGACGCGCCAGATTTTCGACGCCTCCGGCTTCGTCTTCGAAAACATCGATGAAGGTTTCCGGGATGGAGAAGGCACCTACCACATCCCGCAGAAAGCCAGGTACATGCTGACCTTTACCACCCAGCAACATTACATCCAGAGCCTCTACCAGCTCCGCAAGGATGACAGCTATCCCGGTGGTTATGGCACCAAGAAACAACTGGGCAACGAGGCTATCGGCCACGCCTATTCCCACGCCGCTCAGGTCGGCTACATGGCCATGCGCATGGTCAAGACTCTCGGTTACGGCACCTACAAGACCGGTGTGACTGCCAATGTGCCCCTGGGTGTGTTCTCCGGCCTGGGTGAGCAGGGTCGGACTTCTCACCTTCTCACTCCCCGCTACGGCCTGATGGTGCGTTACACCAACTACTTCTTCACCGACCTGCCGCTGGCGGCGACTCCCCCCATAGACGCCGGTCTGGAGACCTTCTGCAAGACCTGCGTCCGCTGTGGCGAACGCTGTCCGTCGGAATCCATTTCTCAGGAAAACGACGCTTCCTGGGATACCGCCGGCAACTTCAATCGCCCCGGCTTCAAGGGCTGGTACGTCAACTGGGCAAGCTGTATCGACTTCGGCTCACCTCAGGCCTGCGGCAACTGCCAGGCGACCTGCCCCTTCAACCATCCCTCGGATGGCCTGATTCATCCCATCGTCCGGGCCACCGCCGCGACGACGCCTGTCTTCAACAGCTTCTTCGCCACCATGGACCGGGCCTTCGCCTACGCCGAAGCCAAGTCCGACGAGGAATTGGAAGCCTGGTGGACCCGCGATCTGGATTCCTGGCCGGGCGACACCACCCTCGGTTCCGGCAAGAACGTCTGGTAACCAACGTTTTCATGGCCTGAAAAGGGGCGGCTGTAACAGCCGCCCCTTTTTTGTGCTGACAATGTTCAGGGTTTAGAATAGAAGCATCGCCCCGACAGGATGATGAAAGGTAACGATGAATCAACCTCTTTCAGTCAAGGATGTTTATCTGCTCCACGGCACGGCCAGCGTCGTCGCCGACGAGGAGGTGACGCTGGAGCGCCTCATCAATATCTACGCCACCAACCCGGCAGTGCGCGGCGTGTTTCTGGTGGATACCGATAAGCGTTTCGCCGGCATGGTATCCCGGCTGGCCATCCAGAAATGGGCCGAGTACCAGCTCTTCGGAAAATGGAAGAACAAGGGGGACTTCTCCGCCGTCAGCGACCTGGTCGGCGGCATCAAGGCCCGCGAACTGGCCCACGGCGGTTGGCCGGCCACCGGTCTGCGGGAGACCGACCGGCTGGAGGACGCCTTCGCCCGTATGATGGACATCGGTGAGGACATATTACCGGTGGTGGACGACGAAGGTCACGTCATCGGTGACCTGCGGCTGTCGGAGATACTGCTCAAGGCCGTTGAGGCCGGACACGAGCAGACCAGCGATAACAAGGCTTGAGGGTTACCCCCCCCCCATCAGCTGACGCTGACGAAGTCCCCTGTCTCCGGGCGGTACTCCAGCAGTTCGCCATTTTCCAGGTCGAAATACCAGCCGTGGAGTGACAGCTTTCCGGCCGCCAGACGCCGGGAAACGAAGGGGAAAGTCCGCAGATTGTCCAGCGACAGCACTACCGCGGCGCGTTCGGCGGCGCGGCACCGCGCCGTATCATCCCCACCCGGGGAGGCCTCTATCGCCTTCTCCCGGGCCGGTTCGGCAACGGCCATCCAGTTGGAGATGAACTTATCGCCACCGGAAGCCCTCCCGGCCATCAGCGCCCGGATACCGCCGCAACCGGTATGGCCCAGGACGATAATATGTTCCACCTTGAGGGAGGTGACGGCGAATTCCAGCGCCGCGCTGACGCCATGATGACCGCCGTCATCCTCACAGGGAGGAACCAGATTGGCGATGTTGCGCACGGTAAAGAGTTCCCCCAGCCGGGCGTTGGTCAGGATAGCCGGGTCCACCCGGGAATCGGAGCAGGCGATAATCATGACCGCCGGTTTCTGCCCCTTTTTCAGCGCCTCGAACCGGGGGCGCGTCCCACCGAAATATTCCGTCCGGAACTGTCTGAAACCGTCTTTTAAACGTTCGATAACCGTCATTCCTGATTCTCCTGTCGTTCTTTGGGGGCGCCCATGCCCCGCCAGCCGATGACCAGAACCACTGCCGCCAGAAGACCGATGCCAGCCCCGACGACGATGGCGGCGTCCTGCCAGAAGGGGCCGGGGAAGAGCATGATGAGATAATCGGTGGCCGGGTTCAACAGCCATAAATCATTGGCGAAGCTGATCAGGTGGAATTGAGTGAATAGGGCATCGAAGTCAACCACCGCCGCCAGCGTGGCCGCGCCCAGCCCGGCCAGAGTGACGGCTCCGCCCCAGAACAGCGGCGCTGATGCCAGCCGGGGCATACTGCGGTAGAGCAGAAAAGCCCCGGCCAGCAGTATATAACCGGCGGTGCCGGCCAGTATCCGGTAGTCCAGCCGGATAAGTCCCTTGACGTCATAAAGGTGAATGACCTCGCGTTCATTGAACAGGACAAACGGCTCACCGTCTTTCAGGACAGTCAGTTCGATATATTCCTCCGAGGAGTTGAAATAGTCGATGAGGCCGTCAGCGGCCTTTTCCAGTTCGGCCTGTTCCAGGCCGGTGACGGCGGCCACATTGTAGCGGTCGAAGCCGTAATGATACAGCGGCGACAGATTGACGGCCGCGGCGATGACAACGGCCACGATGAAAAGCGGCACCGCTACCGCCAGTCCCCAGGCGGCGACACGGTACGCTGACGGCGGGGCCAGCTTCATGACTCCTCACCGGGGGCGCCATCGACGATTTCGATATCGTCCAGGACGACCCGGGCTTCCTTCAGTCGTTCCGGGGGCACCATCACCCGGCGGGGACGAAGCGGTGAAGAAACCTGCAGGAAGGTGGCCGAACCGGCGGTTTCAACATAAGCCGGGATACCGGCGTCAGCCAGTATGTCGCGCCACAGCGTGGCGGCGAATTCATTATCGGCGGTGGCGGCCGCCACCCAGTCAGTGTTTGCCATTTTCCACGAAAACGGCCGTGCCGCGGTCACCCAGCAGGCCGGTCAGTTCCTCCAGCAGTTCTTCGTTGCAGGTCACCCGGACCTGCGGCAGATTCATCAGGTAGCGGCGGCCGGGGCAATTGATACGAAGCTTGACGGCGCCCGGGCCGGGGTAGAGGTCGAGAGTTTCGAGCACCTGGTTGTAAAGCCTGAGGTCAGCCTCGGCGTTATCGCTCTGGTCGATGGTCATATTCAGGAAACAGGACATGGTTGGTGTTGTATCCTTGTCTGGTAATGTTGAAGGTTCCGGTTCGGCGACGGCTACCGCCGCCGGGGGATTTCTTGCCGGTAGGGTCTTGGCCGGCCGGGGCGGGAACTTCCGTTTACCGTTGCCGCCCGGCCGGCCGACCCGAATCAGTTCGCCGGCTGAGGGATTGTCATCGTCGGCGGCACCCGGCTGATACAGCCGGACGGCGTCGGTGTGGATGGAGCCGCGGTCACCGCGGAAAACCACCCGGCCCTCGACCAGCAGGACGTTGCCCTCCTGCCAGTAGTCCTTCGTCTGGGAATACAGCTTCGGCCAGGCGATAACCTCAACGCGGCCGTTCAGGTCTTCCAGCTCCACGTTGGCAAAGGTGTTGCCGTCGCGGGTCTGGGCCAAGCGCACGGCGACGACCATGCCGGCCAGGGTGGTCGTCTGGCCTTCCATTTCTTCGGTAATCTCGCCGCACAGGGCGGTGGTGTCATGGTCCACCTTGCCGACGAAGCGGGAAAAGGGGTGAGCCGAAACATACAGACCGAGCAGGTCCTTTTCCCAGGCCAGGATGTCATTGAAAGTGGCCGAGCCGCTTTCCAGGTCCAGGGCCACCGGTGGCGCTTCGGCGACACCGCCGAACAGGTCGAAGAGCGTCCCCTGACCGGAGTCACGGATGCGGCGTTCCCGCTCGGCGAAGTCCAGCAGGCGGCCGGCATTCTGAAGCAGGGTGGCCCGGTCACCCAGACAGTCGAGGGCGCCGGCCTTGATGAGGCTTTCCAGCACCCGGCGGTTGAGGCAGGCGCCGTCAACCCGGCGACAGAAATCCTCTACCGAGGTAAACGGCCCGCCGGAACGGCGCTCGGCGACCAGCCCGGTAACAGCGGCTTCACCGACGTTCTTGACAGCGGCCAGGCCGAAACGGATGGCCGGGCCGGCCGGGCTACTGTCCTCGACGGAGAAGTTGACGTCACTATTGTTGATGTCCGGCGGCAGGAGAGAGATACCCAGACGACGACATTCCACCGCCGCGGCGGCGACCTTCTCGGCGACATCACGCTGAGTGGCCAGGAAAGCGGCCATGTATTCCACCGGGTAATTGGCCTTGAGATAGGCAGTCTGGTAGGCGATGAGGGCGTAGCTGACGGCATGAGCTTTGTTGAAGGCGTAACCGGCGAAAGGTTCAATGAGGCCGAAAACCTCGACGGCCAGGTCTTCGCTATAGCCGTTCTTCAGCGCCCCGGCAATGAAATTCTGCTTCTGCTTCTGCATCACCTCGGGATTCTTCTTGCCCATAGCCTTGCGCAGAATGTCGGCCTGGCCCAGCGAGAAGCCGGAGAAGGTGCGGGCGATGAACAGCACCTGTTCCTGGTAGACGATGACACCGTAGGTTTCCTGCAGTATCTCTTCAAGCGCCGGGTGAGGATAAGTGATGGCTTCCTCGCCGTGCTTGGAGCGGATGAAGCGCGGAATCTGTTCCATGGGCCCGGGACGGTAGAGGGCCACCATGGCGGCGATGTCGGTAAAATGAGTCGGTTTTAATTCCTTGATATAACGGCGCATGCCGGCGCCTTCCAACTGGAAGACGCCCATGGTTTCGCCGGCTGAGAGCAGAGCGAAGGTTTTGGGGTCATCCAGCGGGATACGGTGGACGTCCAGCGGACGGCCGTGGCGCTGGCCGATTATCTCCTGGGCGCGGGACAGGATAGAGAGGTTGGCCAGGCCCAGGAAGTCCATCTTCAGCAGACCGATCAGCCCGATATCCTCCATCGGGTACTGGGTCATGACCAGGTCCGACCTGGCGTCGCTGGCCGATTCCCGATTCAGCCGCTGAAGCGGCGCGTGAAGGGCCAGCGGTTCCTTGGAGATGACCACGCCGGCGGCGTGGGTGGAGGCATGGCGGGACAGGCCGGAAACCTGACGGGCGGCGTCGATAATCTTCTGGACGGTACCGTCTTTGGCCACCGCCTCGCGCAGTTCGGTGTTTTCCTCCAGCGCCTTGTCCAGCGTCATGTTGGGGCCGAAAGGGATGAGACGGGCTACCCGGTCGACGACCGGCAGGTCGATGCCCAGCGCCCGGCCGGTGTCCCGGATGGCGGCGCGGGCGCCCAGGGTGCCGAAGGTGATGATCTGGGCGACGTGATCCAGCCCGTATTTTTCAGAAACGTACTCGATGACCTCGTCGCGACGGTCATCCTGAAAATCCATGTCGATATCGGGCATTTCCTTGCGTTCGATGTTGAGGAAGCGCTCGAAGACCAGATTGTACTCCAGAGGATCCACCTCGGTAATGTCCAGACAGCGCAGGACGATGGAAGCCGCCGCCGAGCCGCGGACACCGAAGTAGATGCCGCGCTCCTTGACGAAGCGGATGATGTCCCAGACGACCAGAAAATAGTCCGCGAACTGGGTCTTTTCGATGACTTCCAGTTCATAGGTCAGGCGCTCCCTGACCGCCTCGGAAGCGTCGGGATAGAGCCGCGGCAGAGCCTCATGACACAGTTGAGACAGGTATTCATCGGAGGTCAGCCCGGCCGGCCGGTCTATCTGCGGCAGGTGTACCCGGCCGAACTCCAGCTTGAGATCACATTTATCAGCGATACGGTTGGTATTCTCCAGCGCCTCGGGAATATCCCGGTACAGCTCAGCCATTTCGGCCTCACTCTTCAGATAGAAGGAGTCCGCCTGCATCTTCATGCGGGAGGTATCCTTCACCATGGCGCCGGTGCCGATACACAGCAGAAGGTCATGCGTCTGGGCGTCCTCTCTCCGGACGTAGTGGGTGTCACCGGTGGCCACCAGCGGGATGTCCAGTTCGCGGGACAGGTCGATGAGGGCGTTGTTGATGCGGTCGAATTCCGGCATGGGGTGGCGCTGAATCTCGAAGTAGAAATCACCGTCGAAATTGTCACGATACCACTCAGCTGTCTCTCGGGCTTCGGACAGGCGGTTTTCCAGTATCAGCCGGGGCACTTCACCCGAAGGACAGGCCGACAGGGCAATCAACCCTTCCCGATACTTCGCCAGGATTTCCCGGTCCACCCGGGGCTTGTAGTAGAAACCCTCGGTGTTGGCCAGGGATACCAGCTGGAGCAGATTGCGGTAGCCGGTGTTGTTGCGGGCCAGGAGCACCAGGTGGCGGTGATTCTTGCCGGCGGGGGTCTTGTCCAACCGGGAGCCGGGGGCGACATAGACCTCACAACCGATGATGGGCTTGATATCCTGAGCCAGACATTCCCGGTAGAACTTCAGGGCACCGTACATGGTGCCATGGTCGGTGATGGCCAGAGCGGTCATGCCCAACTCTTTGGCACGGTGAACCAGTGCCGGAATGCGGCACATGCCATCGAGCAGGCTGAATTCGGTATGGACGTGAAGATGAGTGAACATGCGGTAAAACCCGGGGTCATTATATCATCACCGGAGGGGATGTTTCAGCAGATGGCCGTCAGCCTTTAGCCTCCGGCTTTGCCGGGAAGTGCCAAATCCCAAATAACAAACCTTAAACAATATCTTATCTTAAATATCCAATGCCCAAAACGAGGAACGAGCTGTCAGCGTTCCCGTTCATGGTTCGACAAGCTCACCACGAACGGGATACGGGAGCGGGGGACTGTAATTCCGGGTAAATCAGTCACTTACGGCGACGGAGCAGGTTGAATATCAGGCCAGCCACGGCGAAGCCGCCGATGAAGGCGGCGATGACTGAAACCGGACTGATGGATGGCGGGCCGGGGCTGGCCGATGCGTTGCCGCAGGCGACCGTCGAAAAGCCGATAACGATGACGAACACACCGGCTAAAAATTGTTTCAGCATACGCATCGATTCCTTAAAAGATGGACACCGCCGTGAAGCGCGACAGCGACCGAGGTTGCTTCGCGCCCCTTCGGGATCGCCCGCAATGACGACTCGGTGGAGTTTGGCCGAATCCGGATAATTTCAAGACCATCGGTAATTCCATTCATTCATCCAAATATACCACATCGACTGCCATAGACAGGTCTTCGGTCAGAAACCACACCTGGCCCGTCCGCTGTCCGGGCGGCACCGGCGCCGGCGGCGTGGTATAGATACCGGAATCGGACTTTTGAAGCTGAAAATATTCGATGACACAAGAATAATAATCGTTGGAAAACCGGATTTTATCCAATTGCCGCAAGTTTCCGTTCGACAAATGGAAGACATCAGTGTATTCATACCTATAGCTGATATCGTTCCGTTGAAATCTTATCTGGATGGATAAGCCGTCGTCCCCCGGCTCCAACGCCGCGATGCCCACGGCGTCGAGTTCAGCCAGAATCCCCAGAGGGTGCCGATACTCCAAAACCGACGTAGTGACCAAAGTTTTCACCCCCAGCAATCTGTTTGAGTTCATCTCGGCGCTAAAGAATTTCGGTCTCCCGTCAGAATCATAGCCATAGAATTTCAGCGACAGCCGTTGTATTTCACCCTCAGCGTCGGTAACCAGATTGAATGTGTCCAGCCGGGCCGACTCCGCCTGGATATCGATGACGTCCACCACCTGGCGCCAGACCCCGGTCAGCGAAAGGTCTTCAATATTCCGGGGAACGGAAGCTACCGGATCGGCGCAACCGGACACCACCGTCAGCCCGACGAATAAGCCGATGAGCAACAGGCTCTTTTTTAATCCTGAGGCCTTTTTCAATTACCCCTCCCATACCCCCGGTTTGGCCGGGAAATTCCAAATCCCAAATAACAAATCATAAACAATATTAAATCTTAAATATTCAATGTCCAAAACGGGGGACGAGCTGTCAGCCATCAGCGTTCCCGTTTTCACGGGTAATGACATAGATAGTTGCGGCGGATAGGGGTACCGAGATTGTTTCTCGGCTGATGGGTGCGCGCAATGGCAGGCGGGCAGGCAGATGAACAAGATCACCACGTCGCTGAGCTCCTCGTAATGACGGTGCTCAATAGCCGCGGCGGCGGCTCTCATAGCATAGTACCTTTCGCGAAAGAAGGTGAACATCAGCCCTGCACTTTGTAGACCGAGCCGTTGGCGCGGTTGACGACCCAGACATCGTGACCGTCGTAAGCCAGGGCGGCTCTCATGGCATAGGTGCCATCGGCGAATGAAACCGTGGTCAAGCCGACGATTTCCCGGGTGGCGATGTCGAATTCGACCACGGTGCCGTCCTCGATGTCCACCATCCAGATGGTGCTACCGTCGGTCACCGCATTGCCGCCGTAGACCGGCATTTCAAACTTAGTTTCCGAGATAGGATTACCGTCACTGTCGAGATCCAACCAATATAAGGCTAAACCATTGAAAAACCACAGGTCTTTACCATCGAACATCAGAGAACCGCCGACGGCGCCGGGGACACTGCCGGTTGAGTCAACGATACTGCCGCGGTCAGGGTCAATCCGGTTGAAATTCTGTCCGGCCGACCAGAGATACCGGCCGTCGGAGACCAGATAGTTAGGGCCGTGTTCGACCAGCCGGTCATCGACAACGATGCCGTTGGTGCGGCAGATTTTACTGATGCCGCCCATGCCGCCCCAGAGATACTTGCCGTCATAATACAAGGAACCATAATCATCGGGGTTGACCGACCACCGGTCATACACTGTCACCTTCAGACTGTCGGCATTTATTTTCACCAGATGGCCACTCGGGTAACTACCGCTGAGAACCGATACCCAAATGTATTTGCCGTCAAAGGCCATGCCCTCGGCCCGGCCCTCGATAGGAACCTCACCCACCACCGACCCGTCAGCCGGGTCTACCTTACGAACCGCGAGGCCGCCGTCATCGGCCACCCACAGGTACTCACCGTCGAAACAGGCGCCGATGCCGCTCTGCCATTGAACGGTCAACGGATCGACATCTTCCGAACCGAAAGAAAAACAAAACCAGCCCTGACCGTAGAGATTGGGGATCACACTGGCCAGGATCAAGAGAAGCACAACCAGCGCACCCCGATTACGGCCGGCCGACCGCAGAAAACGAATGAAGGGATTAGCGGAGTCATCAGCCGCCGGAAGCTCACCGGCTGATTCCTTTTGCCAGTCCCGACGGGTGAGAAAATAGTAAATCAGAGCGGCAAACGGGAGCAACAAACCCGAAGCCAGAGCCCAGGCCAGTGCTTCACCGACCCGCCGACCCAGTCTGCGGGCATCACGGAATACAATGACACCGATGATAGCCCCCAGGCCGTACCACATCAGGAGAAAAGCGTAGAAACCGAACATCTCAACCCTTCCGGTTCCGCTCCAGAGAGGAAACCTGATCCTTCAAAGCGTCAATTTCTTCCTGCAGTTCACGGTTTTCTGCCCGGTGCCTTTTAATGAAATAGTTGCGTACCAGAACAACGACGATGGCGATGGGAACAAGCCAGAGCAGGATATTGATGATTATAATCATGAATTCCAAAGGTCCGAATGTCATCAGCCGGAATCTCCCTTCTTTTCGTCCGTTTCTTGCCCGTCATCGGAACTCAAGGCTGCCAGGCGACGGCGCAGGTCACGCAGTTCCTGTTTCAGTGACTCGTTTTCCGGCGCAACCGGCGGCCGGACAATCTGGTAGACAACCCAGACCAGACCGGCCACGAGCAGGCCGATGAACAACGTTTCGAAGATACCGAACCTCACCGATACAACCTCTCCGGGCTGTCCGACTTAACGTCCCCAAGGGCTTCAGCATGGCGGAACTGGATAAACCCGATGACGAGCACTGCCAGTCCCAATGCCATCGGCAGGTAAGCCGAATAATACCAAGGCGATATTTCACCGTATGTCGTCAAGGCCGCCCGCGAGAATAAAACGCCGCCCACAACGGCTGACGCCAGACCCGCCATAATCTGATACCCGCTGAACCGAATATCATATTCCCGCTGAATAAGCGCCAATAGAAAGATAAAGATGCCGAGGAGCAGAACCGCAACTTCAAGACTTATACTCGGCGGACGGGAATAGAATATGATACCGTCCGACAAAGGCACGGAACCGGCCTTTATGTCGGCCAGGTACCAGGCGCAATAGACCAACCCTACGCCCAGCACCATCTGAATTCCGGCAAATATCCGGA
Source organism: Dehalogenimonas lykanthroporepellens BL-DC-9 (assembly GCA_000143165.1). Lineage (NCBI taxonomy): Bacteria > Bacillati > Chloroflexota > Dehalococcoidia > Dehalococcoidales > Dehalococcoidaceae > Dehalogenimonas > Dehalogenimonas lykanthroporepellens. Next base: position 1,536,555 of record CP002084.1, on the reverse strand, counting down.
TACCGCGGGGGTTCACGCCCGAGTCTCCGGTTCAACCGCCGCCTGGTTACCTGCTGACCGATAAACCACCAGGCCAACAATCATCAGGCGCAGTCCCTGCCGGTGACGAGCATTTCTTCCGTTCATGACATTACCTCCTTTTACCCATGATCAACAGCCTTCTTTACCGCTGTTTCGGCTGGGTGGCCTCGATGAAGACACTCTCCAGACTACCGGTGGTGCGGCGCATCTCGGTGACAAAGAGCTTTTCAGCGGCCAGAGCTGATGATATCTTTTCCGCCGCGTCCGCCTGAGCCGAAACCAGCACCCGGTCCCGACCCTGTTTGACCTCATAGCCCGCCTTCTCCAGCACCGTAGCCGACGCCTCCAGGTTGGAAGTCACAATTTCGAAGACGACACCGGCCTGACCGGCGCCGCTGATAAGGTCGGCCATAGCTCCCTGGCTGACGACAACCCCTTTCTTGAGGATGGCCAGATGGGTACAGACCTGCTCCACCTCGGACAGCAGATGGGAGGCCAGCAGGATAGTCTTGCCGCGACGGTTAAGGTCAATGATCAGGTTGCGAATCTCGACGATGCCTTCCGGGTCCATGCCGTTGGTGGGTTCATCCAATATCAGAAACTCCGGGTCGTTCAACAGAGCCAGAGCTACCGCCAGACGCTGTTTCATGCCCATGGAATAGGTGCGGAACTTACTGCCGGCGCGGTCGGCCAGGCCGACCAGTTTCAAGACTTCATTCACCCGTTCATCGGATACCGGCCCGGTCAGCTCACCGAAGATGCGAACATTGTCCCGGCCGGAAAAGTTGGGGTAAAAACCGTGCAGGTCCATGACCACGCCGACCCGCTGTAAAGACTCCGCCCGCCAAGGCTCACCGAACAGCTTCACCTGCCCGGAGGTGGCATTGATCAGCCCCAGGACACAGGAAATGGTGGTGGTCTTGCCGGAGCCGTTGGGGCCGAGAAAGCCGAAGACCTGCCCCCGCTCCACGGTGATGCTCAGGTTCTTGACCGCGATAACCTCGCCGAAGCGTTTGGTCAGATTTTCAGTTTCCAGAATGTGATTATTTAAATTCATGCTTTCAGCTCCTTGCGACCGAACACGGTAAAGACAACCGTGGCATACAGGCCGATATAGATGAAGACGCCGATGAGAGCCGCCGGCAGGTCACGGTAGTCATTGCGACCATCGCCCGGGATGGTGACCCCCATACTGGCGGTGTTAACCCAGGATTCCTGAATCATCGAACCGAAGTTATAACCCAATGACAACGGCGACAGCGCGCCGATGATGCCGTCCATGCCCGGATGAGCGAACAGAAAGATGGTGCCGCCGACAAAAGCGATGATCAGCCCGACGGTCATGGCGGTCACCGGCGAACCCAGCAGTATGCCCAGAGCGGCGCCACCCATGGTGTAGCCAATGAACATGAGGGCCGCCAGCCAGAAAATGGACAGGAAAGCGCCGAAGCTGAAGGCCGCCGGCGCCGCCGAAGATAAACCGGAATAAGAAATAAACCCGCTCAGCGTCACCGCCAGCCCGAGCACCAGGGCGAAAAAGAGCGACATACCGATAACGGTGAGTATCTTGGCGCCCATCAGAGAGGAGCGGCGGATGCCGCGGGATAACATCAGCCGGTAGGTGGAATTACGGAACTCACCGGCAAAAAGGCTGACACCGGCGGCCACCCCCAGTACCGGGATAAGATTGGAGAAACTGATAGCGGCGTTACTGGTCAGTTGGGCCAGGGAATAACGGCCGCCCTCGGCGGTCAGCTTGTCCTTTTCCGCCTGGTAGGCATCCCGGTAGAATTCCTTCCAAAATTCGATGTTTTCCGGTATCAGGTTGCCCAGATCATCCCGTACCGGGTAAGCCTCCCAGTCAAAATCTTCCGGAATGACATTCATATCCAAGGCCAGGAAACCCGCTTCTATCTGAGAGATCATCTGTGAACGGTTCTCATCAATGAAACGGACCTGATGACTGTAGCTGTCGCTCACGTTGGAGCTTATCAGCAGGGAGAAAAGGATAATGACTGCCGCAATGATGTAGAGCGAAGTACCCTTGCGGAGCTTCCGGAACTCCAGGCGGCTGAGCCGGGAGAGACTGCTGGTGTCGGACATGGGCAACCTCCGGATGATTTTTTACCGTTTTTACACGGCTTTCAGGGGATTATACCACCCCAACATGAACACAAGATGAACGAAACGGGTTTTTTTAACAATTTTTTTCCGGAACAAAACGCCGATTCAAGTCCGCCTGGTTGTCAGCCACCGGTTTACTAAGCTTCCATACCTCTGATTACTTTCAGGCCGGAAAATGGATAGTGGTCAACGTTGTTGGTTAAAAGCGGGACCCCCAATAGAAGGGCGGTGGCGGCGATAATGGCATCAGCCATACCGATGGTTATCCCTTTCGACCTGAGTACGCCTAACATCGCACCCGCCTGCCGGGCAACAGGAATATCAACTGGCAAAGAAATCAGACCATCCAGGAAAGCATCTGTGTTCACTTCTTCACCGGGCTTCATACCCTGGTATATTTCAAGGTGAGTGAGCGCGCTCACTGCCAGCAGACCTTCATCGGCCCACCGATTAAGCAGTTGGCGGGCGTACTGGCGCTTTCTCAGAAAATCGATAGCGATATCCGTATCGACGATACAAGAAATACCTTTGACCCGGCTACCTGGCATTAATCTCACCGGTCTCTGTCAGCCGTGCTTCACCCGCTGTTCTGATACCGCGAACCCAGGCCGTCGAATCCTCAGGGGTCACCAGGTCAGGATGACTTTTATCCTTCCAGGCCCCAAAACCTTTCTCCAGGGCTATCGACTGTTTGCGGTAGGCCAGGTAATGTTCCAGCGCTTCAGTGAAAAATGCGCTGATTTCTCCCTGAGATGCAACCGTTCGTATTTCCCCGGCCAGCTCTTTGGGCAGAGTAACCGACATTTTTTCCGTTTTCGCTTTGCCGCCCATGGTGTTCCTCCTGCCGTAATAAAACCACGGCATACTGATAATACTACCAGTAATACTACCAGTCAAGCACCTGTGTCAGCACCCCGGAGCTTTCTTATTCAAACAACAGGGTATGCAATTTCTGAAGTACTTCAGAGACTGTCTCCGCCGGCAACGGACAGATCAATTCAGCGTTACGAACAGACCAATCCAGGTTCTTGACCTGGTCGGACAGGATTGTCCCCGCTACCGGCAACCCGGCAGGAAGAGGGACTTCAAACGGATAACCTTTGACATGACAGGTGATGGGGCAAAAGACGGCTAACCCTACCCTACTGTTATAGTCTTGCGGCGACAGCACCAGTGCGGGGCGTCTCCCTGCTTGCTCGTGACTTGCCTGTGGATCCAAATCAAGCCATACTACATCGCCGCACCGGGGGACATAAGCCAGGCGGCTCACCATATTTCCTTACCGACTGCGATGCCGGTATCAACTTCACAATGCAGATTTTCCGGAGTAACCTGCGCCAGCAGTTGCGCAAGACCCGACTTTTGTTGATTCACTGGACTAATAATGAGCTTACCGTCTTCTAACGTCACTTCCACGGGTGACTCTTTCACCAGCCCAGTTTCACAGGCGAAGGATTTAGGAATACGCAAAGCAAGGCTATTGCCCCACTTCTGAATACGCGTTTTCATGACACCCCCAATTTGTTGTATCTACATTGAAGATACATTTATTGCGGGAGTTTGTCAAATACGGACAACTCCGGTTCCGCGGTGAGCCCGGCTGATACCCAATACCGCTACTCCACCGTTATCACAATACGCTGAGAACTACGGAACCCGTCCTGGACAAACACCGAGGCTTCGATGGAATAAGTTCCGGGATTCAAACCTTTATATGCCTCGATGATAAACGCCATCTGATATTCGGTATTCGGGTACACCAAGGGATCGACCGGCACCGGGGTAATACTCAAGCCCGATGGGAGCGGTTTATCGACAGCCGAATAATTCTCCTTCCCGGTAACCGTCACATAACAGACCTGGGGAGAGTCTATGCTTTTCCCGGTTGCCAGCGTCCAGTTCATCACGGTCATTTCACCTCGAGTGACTGTTAGCGTGTCCGGAAACTCCGTGGAACCGTTGTATTCCAGAAACCCTGAGGTATAAGGGTCGAACACAACATGGCCGGCATCATCCAGGGGAACGGCATAAACCAGGCTGTCCTGGTCACCACCCGAAACGGCGACAACTTCCAGGGTTCCGCCGTCTTCACCAAGCTGAACGTCAGCGGAAAACGAGCCGGCGGCATCAACGGTAACCGGCGAACCGTTCACCGTGACCGTGGCCTCCGGTACCGTTACCAGGCCGTTGACCGTCACCGGCGAAACCCGGTAATCAACCTGAGTGCCACCGTTGGGATAATCAAGGAACACCGTTAGATTCGGGGTAAAGGTAAGCGTAACGCTGTCATCCAGCTGGTTGCCGCCGATTACGGCACTGCCTTCGATGACATTAGCCCCCTCCTCCAGTTCCACCCAGGCGAAAAAAGCGCCGTCATCCACCCATGCAGACTGACCGTTAATCTCAACAGACGAAGCATTGGACGAAACCGTTCCTTCCACCTTAACGATATTGGAACGCGTTTCAGTGTCGGTCAAGGGAGAAGTAATGAAGAATACCGCTTCTTCACCGGGACCACACCCGGCAAACGAAGCAACCACGAGTACCAGTGCAATGACTGAAACCACCTGTTTTCTGAACATTCGGTGCCTCCTGACTGACCTTTTTAATGGGGTTAATCCGATTGTATTGTTTATCTGATGCCTAATCTATAATCCGAGGATTCTGTGGGGCTGGTGGTGGATTCGACTCAAATAACACGTGCATATACTGATCCATAAATGCAAAGAGTTCCTTCGTTGATATAATATTATCATTGTCAATATCTATTTCCGCGGGTTTTTTTATTGCTTCCCGAAGAGCCAGTGAATAAATGCCCCCCTGATATTCTTCAGATTCCCAACAAATCTGTCCCATTGACCCACATGTCATGATGTCTATATCATCGATATTTATATCCAATGAATAATCATAACTATTGCAGAAATCCATCAATAACACGATGTTTTGAGAATCAAGCCTTTCAAGCCAATATCCCAGCTCTTGACTACTGAGATTATTTTCATTGGTATATAAAACAGAATCAAAAGGCGCAAAATACATGGGAGTTCCATGTCCGGCTATGTATACCAAAACTGTAGAATCGGCCGATTCTCTCGGAATTAACCAGTTTTCGAAGGCATTCTGAATTCCGGATTTCGTCGCGTCTTCATCAGTAATAAGATTGATCCTAGTACTGCTTACGAACTTTGAAAACTCATAAGTCAAACTCGTTGCGTCTTCTTCACCAAACTTTGAAATATATCCTGCGTAAGTAGAATCCCCGTACGTGGTGTAAATTCCTGGAATTGAAAAAGCAGGCCATTGTGTGGTTTCTTGAAAGAAAATAACAACAAAGACTTTCAGGAGGTAACCACAACAATGGCCAAAGACAGGATGACACTTTTGGAACTGCTACGCAAGTCAGGAAGCGACGGTGATCTTGATTTTCTGAGAGAAGGGGTGAAAATGCTGGCCGAAGCGGTCATGGAGCTTGAGGTTAAGCAGAAGACCGGAGCTGAGAAACATGAGCGCAGTGACGGTCGTTTAACCTACCGTAACGGCTACCGGGGGCGTATCTGGGACACCCGGGCCGGCACGATACCCTTGGCGATTCCCCGGTTGCGGGACGGCAGTTATTTTCCCAGCTTACTCGAGCCCCGGCGCCGGGCGGAACATGCCTTGCTGGCGGTAATCCAGGAAGCCTATGTGTTGGGCATCAGCACCCGCAAGGTGGAATCTCTGGTTCAGTCACTGGGTCTTAACGGGGTCAGTAAGAGCGAGGTATCGCGAATATGCGGGGCTCTGGACGATGAAGTGGAACGATGGCGTCACCGGCCTTTGTTATGGCGTTATCCCTATCTGTGGCTGGATGCGACCTACGTCAAGGTCAGGGATACCGGGCGGGTGGTCAGTCAGGCGGTAATTATCGCCTACGGCGTCCGGGAAACCGGAGAACGCGAGATCATCGGGCTTGAGGTCGACCCCAGTGAAGACGGTGTATTCTGGAAAGAGTTTCTGCGGGGGCTGGTCAGCCGTGGTTTGAGCGGGGTGATGCTGGTAATCAGTGATGCTCATCTGGGGCTGAAGGAAGCCATCAGCACGGTACTCACCGGGGTATCGTGGCAACGTTGCCGGGTGCACTTCATGCGCAATGCGCTGGCCAGAGTGCCACGGGGCGCCCAGGCTATGGTATCTGCCGCTATCCGTACCATCTTCGCTCAACCTGACCGCGACAGCGCTTGCAGCCAGCTCCGCCGGGTAGCCGATAACCTCAGACTCCGATTCGGTCCTGTTGCCGACCAACTGGAAGAGGCAGAACCGGATATCCTGGCCTATACCGCTTTCCCCCGGGAACACTGGCGGCAACTGTACTCTACCAATCCCCTGGAGAGACTGAATAAGGAAATCAAGCGCCGCAGTAATGTGGTCGGCATCTTTCCCAACAGCCAATCGGTAATCAGGCTGATTGGGGCGGTGTTAATGGAACAGCAGGACGAGTGGGAGGTCGGACGACGCTACTTTTCTTTGGATTCGATGAAGAAAACGCTGGAAGGGGCGCAGGAGGAACCCCTGATCATGGCTTTACCAGCTTGATTATTCGGGAAACCACCAATGATGAATTTACACCACTTGACGGGACACTACCCCTGCGTATGGATAGTCCCCAACTCCAATAATTAACAACCAGACATCTTCACTCCACAATATATACTTTTTATTATCATGCGATTTATCACTCAAATGAAAAGCAAATAAAAAAACCACAACAACAGTCGCTCCAACGAGTACTGCTAATAATCGCCTAAAAACCCAATAACCGTCTTTCGTGCCAATCTTAATCAATTTGAGGTCGGATGTCAAATTCAGACACCAAACCTTTCATGCCGCCACCAGTCCTGCGTAGAATTGTTGAGCATAAGCCGCCGGCGACAAGAATCCCAGCCTGGCTTGCCGGCGTTGCCGGTTGTAGAAGATTTCGATATACTCCGTGATCTCCCGGATGGCTTCTTGTCTGGTTCTATAGCGCCGATGATTCACCAGTTCCTGTTTTAGCGTTCCCCAGAAGCTCTCCATAGGTGCGTTGTCGTAGCAGTTCCCTTTCCGGCTCATGGAAGCTCTCAAGCCAAATCGTTCCAGTAGTCGCCGGTACTCGAGGGAGCAATACTGGCTGCCCCGGTCAGAGTGGTGCAACAGCCCCTCGGCCGGGTGTTTAGCGGCCACCGCCCGAAGCAAAGACTCATTGACCAGGTTTCTGGTCAAGCGCTTACCCATGGCATATCCGACAATTTCGCCATTCCACAGGTCCTTGTGGCCTGCCAGATACAGCCAACCTTCATCGGTAGAAATATAGGTGATATCGGTGAGCCATACCTCATTCGGCCTGGAGGTTACAAACTTCTGCGCCAACAGGTTTCCGGCTACCGGCAACCTGTGCCTGGAATCCGTGGTAACCTTGAACTTACGCTTCTGTTTGCAACGTATCCCCAGCTTTTTCCGGATGCGCTTGATACGGCAAATACCCACCCTCACGCCGTGCGCCGCCAAATCCCGCTGTAGTCGCTCCGGCCCATAGGTCTGGCGCGTCCGCTTATCCGCTGCCTTGATCTCCAACTCAAGCCGCGCTTCCTCCTGACCCCGCTTCGATAAAGGCCTATCCATCCAGGCATAAAAGCCGCTACCGGAGACACCAAGCATTCGCCGGAGAATAGGGACTGGATATTTGAGCCGCAGTTCTTTCATCGCCGCGTACCGGGCAGCGACTCCCTGGCAAAGTACGCGGCTGCTTTTTTTAATATTTCCCGCTCCATTTTGAGTTCGGCATTTTCCTTCTTTACCCGGGCCAGCTCCATCTCTACTTCTGTCAGCGGCCGGTATGACTTGCCCACTTCTTCAAGCTTGCCGGCTCTGTGTTTCCTGAGCCAGTTGTCCAAGGTGTTTGACGGCAGTGCCAGCCGCCTGGCAGCTTCCGCCACAGACAACTTATCCTCTGTCACCAGCTTCACCGCTTCCAGCCTGAACTCCCTCGTATACTTCCCGTGTGGAATCCTTTCCATCCTGACACCTCCGTCTGTCTTATTTTACCTGACTTTGGTGTCCGTTTTATCCATCCTACCCCAATTGGACCTTGCCAACTCATTAATAAACCATTCTTGAGCTTTCTCATAGACGGGGCTTATATCTGTTGCATTCCCTATACTTCCATAATAAGAATTGGATATACGGTCATTATAAATGGCATATCCAAATGCCACGAGTTTGCTACCAACTGGAAACGTTGGTAAGGGATCGACAGCTTTGAGAACACCATCCGGATCATAATAAAATTGGGGATAGTATTCAAGTAATTCAGATTTGATGAATACAATCTCTTCGTTTGTAATTTCATTATCAAATGGTCGCATATATAATACGACAAGACCATTATCATTATACGTTTTCGCGCTTACAAATTCGACTGGAGGTAAAATCATTTCTCCTTCTTGGTTTGAAGATAAAACACAGCCGCTAACCAAACAAGATAAAAGAATGGTAGTTGTGAACATAACTGTATTAATAAGATTTTTCATTGATGCCTCCAGTAGTTTTACGGCTGTTTCAGCCTAGGCTTTCTGAATAAGTGATTTTTCAATAGACGGACGGACTATGTTTTCACCCTAAAGCTATGATTGAAGACGCCCGGTCATTCCAGCCCTGGAATGTGAGCATGCTCCAGGTAGAGCCCGGCGGCATATAGAAATAGGAACCCCCGAAATCAGCATATTCGTAGATGTAAACACCGACTTGATCACAGATTTTGGCAGATGAGAAAGCATTCTCAAACCCACCGAGATCTCCCACTTGCATACCAGGTTCTATAGGGAGTTTTGCTCCCCTATACCACATATCAACAAAAAATTCCGATTTACTCAGACCTGTAGAGAGGGTGCCAATGCTACCCGCACCATCGAACACCTTTCCGTATTCAGCTTCGACGAACTTTTCCAGCCCCACCGCCGTGGCAAACGCGTATAACTGACCTGCCTTATCCACAGTGAAACGAAGCCGCTGACCGTTGAAAAGAATGATGTCTTCTGCTTTGAACCAAACCCCGTCAACAATAACCGGACATTCAGGAATGACATGAACGAGAGACGATTCGGCCTCCGCGGACATGGGATACATGGCCTCAATCTGCGATGGTTTTAAGAGTCCTGCATAACTGTTATTGACAGCCCCTGTTCCATAGGTGTATTTTTCAGTATCTGAAGCTGACAGGATAGGGCTGGAGGAGGCGACAATCAGCGCCAGAGCGACACATATAACCGATGGAAAACGTTTTTTCATGATAGTCCCCCACTTTTTTCATTAAAGAATACCACTCAAAGATGAACAGACGATGACATTTTGATGACAATTCGATGACAATCAAAAGAATGTAGTCATGGGTAAATAGTACCGGGGCAATGAAAATCCTGCTGATTGACGACGATGAACAGTTGTGCGCAACCTTCTCCCGCGCCGCAGGGGAAGCGGGGCATGTGGTGGAATGCGTCTACACCGGTGGAGATGGAGAAACGTTTGCCGGAAACACGCCCTTCGATCTCATCATTCTGGATATCATGTTGCCCGACAAAGACGGTTTCAGCGTTTGCCAGGATTTAAGAAAAGCTGGAGTGACGACTCCAATTCTGATGCTGACCGCCAGAGGTACAGCACAGGAAAAAGCCCAGGGCTTGAACACAGGAGCTGACGACTATTTAGCCAAACCCTTCGAATACAATGAGCTTTTCGCTCGTATCTGCGCACTTGGCAGGCGACCCCGCCAGATGGCGCCCCTGGTGATAGAAATAGACGGGATTACCATCGATATAACGGCTCACCGGGTCAGCCTTAAAGGGGAAACAGTAGAGTTAACGGCCAACGAATTCAGAGTTCTGGAACTGTTCGCCAACAATCCCAATGTCATAATCGAACGCGTCAGGATAGAAGAGTATATTTCGACAACCCACGACAAGGATTTCAAGTCCAATGTGGTGGACGTCATCATCAAAAGACTGCGGGAGAAACTGGGGTGGGACCCGCAAACCGGCCCTATCCAAACAGTCAGGGGTTGCGGTTACAGGCTGAACCGGTGAGTGTTAAGCTAAAACTGACGCTAATCTATTCAGCGGTGATGGTGGTTACCCTGGCTGTAACCGGGTGGGTTTCCTGGGCGTTTCTGTCATACGGCTTGTTTCATGATCTGGATAATGCGATTATGGCGGATTACGAACGCGCAAAAACCGCCATAGAACGTCACTCGGATGATGACATTGCCGCCGCGCTCGAAGAATTGGAAGATAGTGTCCCGAGTTCTCTTTTTATCTATGACACCGAAAGCGGAGCGCTGACCGGCGACCAGTCTTTGGGAAAGCATGTACTATCAACATTGACCAGTTTGGAGCCGGTACCCCTTCTCCATTCCAGAGATAGCACCACCGGTCAAGTGCGCATGGGTATCGGTGCATATGACGCATCAACCCCCGGCAAGCTGTTGGTAGCGGCACGTGACTCAAACTTCATATACAATGTCCTTGACCAGTACAAAAATATTCTGTATATGGCCATCCCCTTCGCTCTAATAATCGCTTCCGGTACCGGTTTCTTCCTGGCTCACAATTCACTGAGACAGGTGCGGGTCATTACCGATACCGCCGAGAAGATTGACCCGGCAAAGCTGGAAGACCGGATACCGGTGAAGCATGAAGACGAACTGGGCAGGCTTTCCGGCACGCTCAACGCCCTCTTCGACCGTATTCACGGTTTCATCGACCGCCAATACCGCTTCACCGCCAACGCCTCGCATGACCTGACTTCACCGCTGACGGTGATCAAGGCTGAAACTGATCTGGCGCTGATGAAGGAGCGAAACTCTGAAGAATACCGCCAGGCGCTGACTGTCGTCTCCGGCCAGGTAGGAAGGATGCGCCTCATCGTGGAAGACCTCCTGACACTGGCCGGGCTGGACGCCGGGCCGGTGCCGCAAGACAGCCGGGAACTGAACCTCGCCACCATTGCCCGTGAAGTAGTCAGCCGCTGGGAAACACCGATAAAGAACAAAGACATCAAACTGACGCAAGACATCGAAGCGGAGACATGGATTTACGGCAACAACCTCCAGTTCGATAATCTTTTCGACAACCTGCTCTCCAACGCCGTCAAATACACACCGCCGGGCGGCAGAATCAGCCTCACGCTGGAAAAACAGAACGGCGAGATCATCATCAGCGTGACCGACACCGGTATCGGCATCAGCCCGGAACACCTGCCTCACCTAGGGGAGAGGTTCTACCGCATTGACCGCCGGGTGGAAGGCACCGGACTGGGGCTGTCCATCGTCCAGGGGACGGCGCAGATATACCGGGGAAAGATGGAAGTGGCGAGTAAATCGGGCGAAGGTTCAACATTTACCGTCAGACTGCCGGTAAATGAGGAAAGAAAATGAATCGGGGGTAATCCTAAAGGCTAACTATTACTTACTATCTTTTGAACGAACCTGCATCAGTCCCAATACCAACGCTTTAGTTGGAAGGAATATCATATACAAGAGACCAGCGAAGGCAATAGTGAAAACAATAAAAGGAATTAGTTGGTAGATTAACGGAAAGAGCCCACCCCCCAAGGTTTCCTTAATAAAATAAAGACCACCAAACTGTAAAAAATCCGGCTTTGAGTTCCCAAAACCTAATATAGCATGGATTTTATAAGATGGTGCTACCCAAAAGACACCTATCCATATTAATAAATATTCCGCATTCTTCCAATCATTACTTAATTTTTGACAATAGTTGATAATTCTATTCCTAAAACGCGCTGAATGGCTTCTGTTGAGATAAACATAAAAGACGATAATTGAAAATACGACACTAACGATACATGGGATAATAAAATCAGTTAAACTTAACCCGCCTGACTGAAGCGACGCCAAAATCAAACACGGTGACACTGCCCCTAACCAAACAATGGGAAAATAGTGCCACAGCCATTTGAACTTTATGTGTGTGAGGGAACTGGTAATATCAGTATTTTTTAAATTTATCACCACTAGGATCATGGCATAGACTGCAAACGAAAGAATCAACGAAGGGCCCGTGACCGATACAAAATAATGAACAAGTAAATCAATCACAGTAACTAAAATACTACCATCCGCAATACGCATCAATTCATGAATTAATATGGTAAAGAGAATAATCGGCACGTATATTAATAACCAAATAGTAATCATGATACGCCAATTACGGTCTACCCAAATCTTGAATACCTGGTGAACATTCATTACTCTACCTCAGCGCTGAAGATAAACCGATACACAAATTAGACAAATCAGTTTAAACTTCAATTTTAACTGTTACAACAATTTAGGGGGCATTTAGAGAAATTGCCTCCCAATGCGCCCCTAATTGAAAGACTTTACTCTGGATTACACATCGTGATAATGGGATAAGCAAACGTACCCCAACCAATCCACGCTGCAGATGCAGTCAGAGTATCATGGATAATTATTTGTTTGTTTTCGCCATCTTCAATGTAGCCAACCACTGCAACGGAATGATTTCCATAAGTTGGATTGAAAACGAACGACAATATTTCTGGATAATCATTATCGACATGAATCGTGATATCACTCCAAGCCACATGTCCATCATTCCTCACACTAAAGTCATTGTAACCATATTCTTCTAATAGATTTTCAAGCCCGTCATCAATGTCACTTCCAGTAGTAAACCCGTCAAAGTCAGTATGCATCCAATGATGGCAATCATCGATTAAAAGATCCTCACCATTAGGAATGGATGTATAACCCATTCCGTCCCAATACCCAAGAATCATTGAACCAGCGATTGGAGTACAGCCATCCCATTTTGCCCATGGGTCTGCACCAGTACCGCGACAGGAAGGCCACGTGGCATATTGGCTATAGTCATCACCATGTCCACCACTCCAACCCTGTTGATAATAACAAGGCACTCCAGTAATCCAGTGATAGTTGGAGCTTCTAACTACTGTTCCCACTTGATTGGACTTGTTCATTACCTCAATCCAAGCGGCCTCAGCAAGTGTAGTGTCAACCTCAAAAACAGGTAACTCACTGGGCACACTCATTATCCTGCCGGACTGTAAATGAATTGCCAACCCCTTTTCCTTCATTTGTTCACCGTATTGAACCGAATACGTCAGCGCTCCCCACCATAGAAATCTAGGTTTATCAGCAGAGGAGGTTAGATTTTCCATTATCGCTAAATTTTTGGTTTCTTTGAGATAACTGCTCGGTGATCTTCCTTCACCAGCCTCCAAGAGTGGTGGCAAGTCTTTTGTAGCAGAGATGATCACGTAACCGATGGGTTCGTCCATGTTTACTACCGTAAACTCATAAGCTACTTTAGTACCATCAACCGCATAATAAACAACAGGCCCAAGAATATCAGAGTTATTCCAAGTCGAATCCACAATATCACCATAACATTGTTTGAAATATTGCCCGACTTCACTTGCTTCCGCTATAGTTACATTATCACTTTTTGCTTCAAATATAACACTCTCCATTGTTATATTTGAAAGAATTAATAACACCGCAAGAATGGCAAATATTGACTTTCTCATTTGACTATTCCTCTCGTTATCTTTTTATTAATACCGGTAGCTAAGACCTCTTCGTTGAACCTTGAGATTCTTTTGGGGCGAAGCTCCCCTCTTCATCCATTCATCAAACACCTCATTTCCGTCCGCGACTGACATCCAAAGCGGCCTATGTTTATCCCAACGCCCAGATCGAAGAAATTCGGTCATTCCAACCCTGGAAGGTGAGCATGCTCCAGGTAGAGCCCGGCGGCATATAGAAATAGGAACCCCCGAAATCAGCATATTCGTAGATGTAAACACCGGCTTGATCACAGTGTTTTGCAGATGTGATGGTCTTGTCATAATTTCCTGATGCCAGAAACTCTTTTATAATTAAAGAATACCACCCGAAGATGAACAGGAGATGAATTTTGGATGACAATTCGATGACAATCAAAAGAATTCATACCGTTCTCTAAAAGTTGTTTACCCTTCAGTAGCAGAAGTATAATCTTCCCTAGTAAGACTAGGGGGATATTACGGCTAAAAAGATACTCGGTGGGCTTATGTGGGTAACCGCCTTTGTGTTGCCCGAAACCGGGTGGATAACACCAGATGCCGCCCAAACGCTTGTTATTTGGTGTTTAGTATTGGCGGGTTTGGTGTTGTTTGTCTCTAACCCATTTAAACCATTGTCATCATCGCTTAATACTATCCCAAAAGGAAAAATTGAGAAAGCACAAACAACCCGCCGAAAGAATAAAAGCATTGATGAAATACTTGTAATTATAGAGAAAATGGATAACCGATTGTATGAGTTATTGCCAGTAGTAAAAGGTAAATCCATTCCTATTGAGCAAGAAAATAAAGCGTTTGGGTTAGGCAATATGCTACTAATACTCTTTAGTGGTATGTTTTTCGGTTATAAAGCGATAGATTATATTTCTACCCTAATGGATGAAAACGGCATGGGTGTTAAGGAAATAGTTAACGATAAACAGTACTTGGCTTTACGTGCTGACTTAGAAAGTAAAATGAGGCTAAAGAGTGTCCCATTTAGAAATGCGGTTCATCGTCATTTGAATTACTGGCATGATGTTTATAATTGTATCTTGTTCTTTACCAAAATAAAAAAACGAGGTGGATTATACGTGAGTACTAAAGTCCGCCAATTAGAGAGTATGCAACCGCAAGGCGTTGGCAATACTATTGTGATATTAGCAAATAAACTGAATGAGGCCGTATAAAATGAGTGAATTAATATGTAAACATTGTGACTCCGAAAACGTAATCAAGTTCGGTATCCAAAGCGGAACTCAGATGTACTTTTGCAAGGACTGTAACCGCAAGTTCAAGGATGATGACGCATTGTTTGACTGCCGAGTACCCGCCGAATACGTCAGTTCCGCTATGTCCATGTACTACCGGGGCATGAGCATTGACGATATACGCCATCAACTCAAACAGGAAAAAGACTATATGCCGTCTAAGTCGGTGGTGTTCAAGTGGATAAACAAGTTCACCGATAAGGCTGTTGACCATTACGACCAATACAGGCCGAATGTCGGTGACACTTGGATCGCCGATGAAACGGTACTGAGTCTTGACGGTAAAGACGTTTGGCTATGGGACATCATAGACGATAAAACACGGTTCTTACTTGCCAGCAAACTCAGCTATACCCGGAATACATCAGACGCTAAAACGCTATTCCAGTTAGCCAAGAACCGGGCGGGTAAATCACCTAAGGTGATAATGACGGACAAACTCCGGGCATACATAGATGCCAGCCGGGAAGTATTCGGGGAAGAAGCCGACCATATCAGAAGCGGGCCGGTAATGGCTGAACACTCAACTAACCGGATAGAACGATGGCATAGCACCTTAAAAGAACGCACCAAAGTAATGCGGGCATTACGGAACGCTGAAACGGCCTTAAGGTTTACTGACGGCTTTATCGCATACTACAACTTCATCAGGCCGCATGAAGGCTTGGGGAATACTACACCGGCACAAGCGGCGGGGATAGACTACGATGCTAAAAGCTGGACTGAAGTCATCCGGGTAGATGAACCCAGCCGTAAAATCACAGTTGAAAAACCGCATATTGTCCCGGCTGAATTACACAGGGCAAGGCGGGTAGTAACGGGTAAGCCTTATAAGCCGGGGCGGAAACTCCAGCCTAAACCGGAAGTAAAACCGGGCGTAATGGCTGTCGGGAGTAGCCGAAAGAAGGCTGTCTAATGGCTAAACTACTGGAAGAGAACGGTATAAAAGAATTTAGTAATGGGTAATTAGTACCGGGTCATGACCTGCCGCCAACAAAATGAAGCCAAAAACCGCGACGAGGGTTGAAATGATAACCTCGATGGGTTATGATGGTTAAGTAACCCAAATCCAACAGACCGCCGCGGCATGCCGCGAAATAATTCCACAATGAAATACTTTCTGAACGTCCGCTTCTTCCCCTGACTCAACCCCGGCTGTCCTTTTCAGGTCACCGCCGGCTCCGGCGTACCTGTTTAATCCGCCAGAAATTACCTTCCGACTAAAGCATGTATCATTCTTTTACTATGCGGATTATAGATATAGATGGAATTACTATCGATATAACGGCTCACCGGGTCAGCCTTAAAGGAGAAACAGTAGAGTTAACGGCCAGTGAATTCAGAGTTCTGGAACTGTTCGCCAACAATCCCAATGTCATAATCGAACGCGTCAGAATAGAAGAGTATATTTCGACAACCCACGACAAAGATTTCAAGTCCAATGTGGTGGACGTCGTCATCAAAAGATTGCGGGAGAAACTGGGGTGGGACCCGCAAACCGGCCCTATTCAGACAGTCAGGGGTTGCGGCTACAGGCTAAACCGGTGAGTGTTAAGCTAAAACTGACATTTGTTTACACTACCGTTATGGCGCTCACACTGGTAGCGGCAGGCTGGATATCCGTGGCTCTGTTGTCATCTGGTCTGTCCCACAACTTGAGTGAATCATTAAGGACAGATTTTGACAGAGCTAAAGCTGTCATCTCATTGAGCCCCGACCACGACCTCGTTGGTATTCTCGAAGAACTGGAGAGCCAGATTCCCGGCTCAGCTTTCATCTATGACTCAGAAAGTGAAACGTTACTTGGTAATCCTTCAGTTGCCGATGACATCCACACATCTCTAACAGATTTCATCTTTTTAGGTACCAGCATTCAATTAAGAGAATGGCTTGACGGCCACCTGCGTATGGGCATCGGACAATACAATGAATCGGACCCGGGCAAGTTTTTGGTAGTAACCCGTGACTCCAGCTACATCGGCAACATGCTGGAGGAATACCGGAACGTCCTTTTTGCCGCTATCCCCTTAGCCCTAGTCGTCTCCGGCATCTCCGGTTTCTTCCTGGCTCACAATTCACTGAGACAGGTGCGGGTCATTACCGATACCGCCGAGAAGATTGACCCGGCAAAGCTGGAAGACCGGATACCGGTGAAGCATGAAGACGAACTGGGCAGGCTTTCCGGCACGCTCAACGCCCTCTTCGACCGTATTCACGGTTTCATCGACCGCCAATACCGCTTCACCGCCAACGCCTCGCATGACCTGACTTCACCGCTGACGGTGATCAAGGCTGAAACTGATCTGGCGCTGATGAAGGAGCGAAACTCTGAAGAATACCGCCAGGCGCTGACTGTCGTCTCCGGCCAGGTAGGAAGGATGCGCCTCATCGTGGAAGACCTCCTGACACTGGCCGGGCTGGACGCCGGGCCGGTGCCGCAAGACAGCCGGGAACTGAACCTCGCCACCATTGCCCGTGAAGTAGTCAGCCGTTGGGAAACACCTATAAAGAACAAAGATATCGAGTTGACGCAATACATCGAAGCGGAGACATGGATTTACGGCAACAACCTCCAGTTCGATAATCTTTTCGACAACCTGCTGTCCAATGCCGTGAAATATACGCCGCCGGGCGGCAAAATCAGCCTCACGCTGGAAAAACGGAACGGCGAGATCATCATCAGTATTACCGACACCGGTATCGGCATCAGTCCGGAACACCTGCCCCACCTGGGGGAAAGGTTCTACCGCATTGACCGCCGGGTGGAAGGCACCGGATTGGGGCTGTCCATCGTCCAGGGGACGGCGCAGATTTACCGGGGGCGGATGGAAGTGGAAAGCGCGCCGGGCGAGGGTGCAACATTTACCATTAGACTGCCGTTGGCAAGTGAGGAAAGATAATGAATCAGCCAACAAAACCGCACATCAAACCGGCACGGATACTCAGTATCACCGGCCTGGTTATGCTGGCCATCCCCGCCGTTGACATGTTCATCTCCGGGCCTATTTTTGGTTTAAGGTGAACGGTGTTGTGTTCCCCGCCCGTCGGGCTGGGGTTGATGCTGACCGGAATTGTGCTGTTGATAACTGTCTTGGTCATCGAGTGGAAGAAGGGGCGGGATGCAGGGTAGCGACGTCCTGCTCCGGTATGATGCTGCTTAACGGCCCTCATAGCGGGCAAGTTTAAAAACTGAAATTACAAGAAGTACAATTCCTATTGGCGCCAACAAAGGACCGATACTATAAAAATAGCTCATGGAAAACCCGGTGATTAAAAGGGCGGCTAAAGTGAACGATAGCCAGCGGTCTTTTTCCCGAAAAAATACCCCCAATATTAATAAAACTACCGTAAACACCGCGATAAGACTGAATAATATCCTTAGATAATTGCGGTTCTCATCACTATTAACAAGTTCGCCCCAATTGCCTAAGGTGATTCCAGTAAATACAACCAGAGCTACTAAGCCAAGAATAAAGCTGGTTATCACAAAGGCACGTTTACTCATCGTTCCCCCAGTAATCAAGTTCTTTCAATGAGCGGAGGGAATGAAGAACCCTCCGCTCAACGATACAACGATTAATCAGATTATATTCCGCCCACCGCTTGTATCCAAATATCCAAGCGGAACCAGGGCACCACTAAAGTCAGACCAATAGTTCCAGCCTCCAGGCCAAGCGTTATATTGGATTTTTTGCCAATGCTCCCAACGCATTCCGGAAAAACGGAAAGATGCTTCTTCATTCACCCATATGTAGCTTGAACTGTTCGGATCCCAATATGCAGCATTTGAAAGGTTATACCAACCATCAAATAAATAGCTATACCAACAGTCCGGATTACTGACGCCCCACATGGAGGTTCCGCTGTCATAGTAATCAAAACCTGTGTGAACGGTGGTCAGGTCCCATCCAATAACGTCGTTATAGTCTTGTTCTGCCCACCCGCGAAAGTGTGTGGAAAGTATTCCCATCGTACCTTAAGTAATTTCCGAAAGATCCACGGCAGAGTTGAGTCTAGGATCCTGCGGAATCGCGCCTTTCGGACGAGATGGTTCAGGATGCGCAACGGTGTCAAAGATCACTTTATCGACAACCACCTGGTAGTCTTCCGTGACAAGTAGCCGAATTGAGACAAACGCAATGTTTGCATCTCCCCCGCCAATGACTCTGATATTTGGCAACTTGCAACTGTTAGATCCAGGAATAGGAGTTGCAGTGGCGACTACGGTTCCCTCCTTAGCCACAATCTGATTCCCATTAACTACGACAAAAGCTACCCCACCGCTCGGCTGAGTTGATTCATCCGCCGCAGCCACACCACCTCCACCCATCATCCCCACCAGGAGAGTCAGTGACATGAAAACCATTAGAAACCGTTTCTTGAACTTCATATGAATTTTCCTTTCATTCATTTAAATACTCTTGAATATCCGGTGAACCCCTCTTCATCCATTCATCTCAAACACCTCGCTTCCGTCCGTAACCTGAGGTCGGATGTCAAATTCGGACACCAAACCTTTCATGCCGCCACCAGTCCTGCGTAGAATTGTTGAGCATAAGCCGCCGGCGACAAGAATCCCAGCCTGGCTTGCCGGCGTTGCCGGTTGTAGAAGATTTCGATATACTCCGTGATCTCCCGGATGGCTTCTTGTCTGGTTCTATAGCGCCGATGATTCACCAGTTCCTGTTTTAGCGTTCCCCAGAAGCTCTCCATAGGTGCGTTGTCGTAGCAGTTCCCTTTCCGGCTCATGGAAGCTCTCAAGCCAAATCGTTCCAGTAGTCGCCGGTACTCAAGGGAGCAATACTGGCTACCCCGGTCAGAGTGGTGCAACAGCCCCTCGGCCGGATGTTTAGCGGCCACCGCCCGAAGCAAAGACTCATTGACCAGGTTTCTGGTCAAGCGCTTACCCATGGCATATCCGACAATTTCGCCATTCCACAGGTCCTTGTGGCCTGCCAGATACAGCCAACCTTCATCGGTGGAAATATAGGTGATATCGGTGAGCCATACATCATTCGGCCTGGAGGCCACAAACTTCTGCGCCAACAGGTTTCCGGCTACCGGCAACCTGTGCCTGGAATCCGTGGTAACCTTGAACTTACTCTTCTGTTTGCAACGTATCCCCAGCTTTTTCCGGATACGCTTGATACGGCAAATACCCACCTTCACGCCGTGCGCTGCCAAATCCCGCTGTAGTCGCTCCGGCCCATAGGTCTGGCGCGTCCGCTTATCCGCTGCCTTGATCTCCAACTCAAGCCGCGCTTCCTCCTGACCCCGCTTCGATAAAGGCCTATCCATCCAGGCATAAAAGCCGCTACCGGAGACACCAAGCATTCGCCGGAGAATAGGGACTGGATATTTGAGCCGCAGTTCTTTCATCGCCGCGTACCGGGCAGCGACTCCCTGGCAAAGTACGCGGCTGCTTTTTTTAATATTTCCCGCTCCATTTTGAGTTCGGCATTTTCCTTCTTTACCCGGGCCAGCTCCATCTCTACTTCTGTCAGCGGCCGGTATGACTTGCCCACTTCTTCAAGCTTGCCGGCTCTGTGTTTCCTGAGCCAGTTGTCCAAGGTGTTTGACGGCAGTGCCAGCCGCCTGGCAGCTTCCGCCACAGACAATTTATCCTCTGTCACCAGCTTCACCGCTTCCAGCCTGAACTCCCTCGTATACTTCCCGTGTGGAATCCTTTCCATCCTGACACCTCCGTCTCTCTATTTTACCTGACTTTGGTGTCCGTTTTATCCATCCTATCTCACACGGTAGTTCGTTTCCGGGGCGGCATTGAAAGCGTCCAGGTCTTGAAAGGATGGGCCAGCCACCGACGCGGCGCCGAGACCCGCCCCGGCAAGCCCAAGCCCTTTCATGAAGTCTCTCCGGGATACTGTGGTGTGGAATTTGGTCATATCATCTCCTTTACATTATATGTTCTATTAGGTTCTTTTCTAAGCTTTAACCGTAGCGGCATTTAGAATGGTATCATTGTTATTTGCTTTCAGGTCTCTATCCCACCATTCATCATAAGCCTGACTCTGACCATAACCCATGAACTTATCCATGTTGGTGAAGAACCCATTGAATAACGAAGTTGTCGAAACCGTTGCGCGAACGACATCATGAATAGAAGCGGCACCAGGAGTGCCAAATGGGCATGACGCGTCACAATGCGGGCATCCGTGACACTTGATAAAATTCATCGCCCAGCGGCTGTAACCTGGCCTGGTCCATGTATTGTTAGTCGGAATATCAAAAGAAGGGTCGGTATCCATGTCAATGGAATCCCAAGGACAAACCTCGCCGCAGATTTTACAGGTATAACAAAACTTATGCATGCCGGAATCGATTGGTTTGGTCGGCTCAAGAGGCAAGTCGGTAATGGTGCATATAGCCACGCGGACGATAGTGCCGACATCGGGAGTTAATTGATGTGCATTACGGCTGAGCTCGGATAACCCTGCCATAATACCAGCCGCCACATTATATGACACAGGACCGGTACCATAGCCACCTAAAGCCTGATAACCCAGGCTTTTAATAAATCTCTGGAGCCTACGGGTAATAATAGTAGCTGTCGAATACCCATTAGTTGAGCCAACATTCAATTTTACCTGATCTGCCGGAGGGTCCTGAGTGTGGTCCCCGAATTTGGTGTGCGGTATAGATTGCCACACATTAGCCACTATCAACCACTTGCATTTTCTTGGGATGACATGGACACTCCCATCCATATAAGCTTCATCAACATCTTCGATACGAGCGTTACCAGCGCCCACAATCAAATTCTGTATTCGTTCATCGAATTCCAAGAAACCGACTCGGGGAGATCCGTAGTTATGCAAAGCGGCACGTACAACCTTAGAAGCCTCTTCCTGGCTGGCAGAATATCTGGGGACACCCCGTTCTTCAGGAGTAGTGACTTTTTCACCAGTAAAATCCACTTGATACAAGCCGTTAGCAGTGGAGTTCCGGCGAGCAAACAACCACCCTTCATCTAAAGCTATATCTCTCAGAGACATCCCAGGAGCATTTGCTTTCAGTTGAGCTAGTTCCCATTGAGAACGAACTTCCGGGAAAGGGTCTCCTTCTTTTATCCCGAATCGATAGCCTTGGAAATCAGGAGCGAAGGGTTTAATAAAATCCCAATCCACTCCATTTGTTGGGTTGTAGGCTTCTCTTTCTTGTACCCACCATGGATTCCCAATACCAGCATTGTTGGCGACAACCATTTCATCCAGGTCAGTAAAATTGGCGCCAATTACCGACGCCGCTCCCAACCCGGATCCGGCAAGCCCAAGCCCTTTCATGAACTCCCTTCGGGAAACTGTGGTGTGGAATCTGGTCATACTCCCCCCTTTTACGGTTTTTATAACTTCTACAGTTACTGTTAATGTATTGTATACCCCTGTTATTGTTCTTAACATCGGTCAAAAGGACTAATTCGTCTAAGCATTTAGTATATATACCGTTGTCTATTGTTATAGCGACTTTAGTATATATCAAGGCGGTCCTATGTGAGGGCAAAAGACTCTTCGGTTAATAATATGGAATTCAATAATTAGAACCGACTTGTTACAATCCAGACGTATCAAGTCCAAATATTATTCGTGCCCAACACTTTGCCTACAACAACCGTCGATTAACCAGCGAAATCGCTAGTATCCTATCTCCAGCTTATACGCGTTTTCTCTGAGCCACTTTTCATGCTGACGGTAATCCGGAGTGTATTGCCTGACCAGTTCCCGGAAATCAGGGCCGTGGCCTCGGATTTTCAGATGCGCCAGTTCGTGAATGACGATGTAATCAATGATTTCCAGCGGCGCCATGACCAATTTCCAATTCAAGTTGATACTACCGCCGGCACCGCAGGAACCCCAACGCCGGCGGGGTGAAGTGATGCGGATGCGGGTGGGTTCAAGCTTCATGACGCCGGCATAATGACGCACTCTATCGGTGAAGACTTCCCGGGCTTTCTGCCGATACCAGCGGACGACCAGTCGGCGGGCATTCTTTTGTTCGGAAGCCGCCAGCATTATATTATCGTTGTCTCCGCAAACCAGAGGCCGGCGGCGGTCCGTCAGGCGGAGAATCACCGTTCGGCCCAGGAGAAGAAACTCTTCGCCATCTGTGAAAGACCGGGGCACTGGTCGGGGCCGGGAAAGCGCTTCCGCCCGCTTCCGGCTTATCCACGCTTCGTGGCGCGCCAGGAAGCGGTGGATCTGCTCCTCCGGAACCAAATGGGACGCCCGCACCACCAGGTCGCCGTCCGGCCGGACTTCAAGACCCAGCGTCCGACGAGCAGACCTAATCAACAGAAAGGTTTCGGGTTCTGACGCCATCGATAATTCTCCGAAATCGTATAAAAACGGAACCCCCGGGTACACCGGGGGTTCCCGAATCCCTCAATGGATTATACTCAACCGGCGGTGCGTAACGCCACGAACAACGTCCCCGGGCCGGTGTGCGTGCCCATCACCGCGCCCAGTCGGGCCTTGATTATCTTATCTTTGGGGAAAGTATCTCCAAGAAGCTCGGCCAGACGGTCCGATTCTTCAGGGGTGGTGGTATGACCTACCGACATGTCGGCAATGTCCTTGAAACTGCTGGCCCACTCCACCAGGCGGTCAATGCCCTTAGCCCGGCTCCGTACCTGTCCGGCGGGATGCATCTCGCCGTCCTTCACGATCAATACCGGCTTGACATTAAGCATGCCACCGACCAGCGCCTTGGCCTTGCCGATGCGACCGCCAGCGGCCAGATATTTCAGCGTATCGAACAGTAACAGCACATGAATCTGCGGTATCGCTTTTTCCACTTCGGCTTTGATATCGGCCAGTGCGGCGCCGTCTCTGGCCATACGGCCGCCCAGCAATGTCAGCAGACCGAGGCCCATGGTGACCGACATGGAATCGACCACCTCGACGGCGATTTTGCCTTCCAGCTCTTTTTTGGCCTGCATGGCCGAATCCCAGGCGCCGCTCATCTTGCGCGAGATATGGACCGACAGAATACCGTCGGCGCCATCGGCGGCCAGCTTTTCATAAACTTCGATAAAGTCCTGGGGTGTAGGCTGTGAGGTATTGGGGTGGTTCGGATCCACCGGTAAACGGGCATAGAACTCATCCTGGGTGATATCTATTCCGTCCTTGTAGATCTGATCACCGAAGCGCACATACATCGGCAAAGCGGTGATACCCAGTTCTGACAGAATCGCGGGGGGCAGGTCGGCGGTGGTGTCGGTAACTACCCTGACGGCCATGGGGTTCCCTCCTCTTTTTGTTCAAAGCGAACAATTTTACCATATAATATCTTGAATCATCGTTCAATGTAAAGAATGGAAACGGGGCATTAGTTCCCGAACGGGCTAACATTGACACCCCCGCCGTCGTTATGAATATATATTGGTAAGGCATGACATTCATTAAAGAAAACCTGCGACGTTTTCGACGCTGGCCTCACTTCTGGCTGGGAGTTATTGTCATCGTTTCTTCCCTGCTTCACCTGGGGTTGATGTGGTTTCCGGACGAACTGGTGCTGGATGAACAGTATTACATCGAAAGCGCCCGGAATTATCTGGACGGCGGCCCCCTGCAACAGCCCGAGCACCCCTCGCTGGGCAAGGCCATCATCACCGGCGGCGTCTGGCTTTTCGGTGACAACCAGTTCGGCTGGCGCTTCCTGCCGGCGGTTTTCGGCATCGGCGCTATCATCTTCTTCTATCTTATCTGCGGCCGACTGGGCTTGTCTCCGCCGATAACCGCCATCGCTACAACCCTGTTCGCCTTCGAGAATTCGGTTTTTCTCATGGCATCGGTGGCCATGCTGGACATCTTCTCCATCACACTGATGCTGGGCGGCTTCTGGGCTTACCTGGGACGGCGCTATCCGCTGGCGGCGGCGATTCTGGTATTGGCTTTGCTTTGCAAGCTGACTGCCGCTTTCGGCATCATTGCCGTCGGCCTGCACTGGCTGTTCTTCCGGCGTGACCGACTCCTGACCGTAGCTGCCTCCAGTCTGGCGGCGTATGTGGGTATCATGGCGCTGATCCCGCTGACCGAAGTGATGCTGACCGGCACCTGGCCCAACCCGTTCACCAGAATCGAGGAAATCATCTATATCCCTACCACCATCACCTTCGAGAACTCCACCCACCCATCGGCGATACACCCCTGGCAATGGGTGCTGACCTACCAGGTGATGCCATTCTGGTGGACGCCGCAGTATATTTCTGCCGTCAACCCAACCACCTGGCTTATGACCCTGCCGGCCTTCGCCTATACCGCCTGGCTCGGGTTGAAACAGCGGCGGAACAGCGCTTTCTTCATTGCCGCCTGGCTGTTCGCCACCCTGATTGTATGGATAATTCTGGGTTTCATCACCAACCGTATTACCTATATCTTTTATTTTGCTCCGGTGGCTGGGGGCGTCATCCTTGCTATCGGCTATTTCATGGACCGGGCACTGGAATGGGGGCGTGAACACGGTCGTTCCCGCCTGGTAAGACGGCTTATCGGATTATTCGTGGTCATCCACCTGTTGTTTTTCCTGTCTCTCTCCCCGTTGACCGGGCTTTGGCCGGTTTCCGTCTGAGCGGCAAACCAAGGTATTGTGGACACACCGACCGCCGATGTTATAATGTAGGTTAATTTCGGACACGAGAGGTCTGCCATAGATACCATTCTGACCTGGCTGGGCGAACACGGCTTGCGTATCCTGCTGATAGTCGCCGGCGCCTATTTTGTCTATAAAACCCTCAAGGTCTTTGTGACCCGGTTGGTTCAGCGTTACATCGAGTACCAGGCTAATACCCGCAAAGCCAGAGAAGAAAGCATCAGGCGAGTCAAGACCATTAACGGGATTATAGTCGGCGCCATAGGCACGGTCATCGCCATGCTGGCCGGCTTCATGGTTCTTTCCGAGTTCAATGTGGATATCGGCCCCCTGCTGGCCTCCGCCGGTGTAGTTGGCATCGCCATCGGTTTCGGCGCCCAGAGCCTCATCAAGGACGCCCTTAACGGTCTTTTCATTGTTTTTGAAGACCAGTTCAACAACGGAGATGTGGTCAAGGTGTGTGGTGTATCGGGAACGGTGCAAGACCTCAATATGCGCCGCACGGTGCTCCGCGATCTTGACGGCGTCGTCCACATCATCCCCAACGGCCAGATAACCACCGTTTCCAACTATACCCGCGAATGGGCAAGGGTGAACCTGAATGTACCGGTCGCCTATTCCACCGACCTGGATAAGGCGACTACGGTCATCAACCGGGTCGGCCGAGAACTGGCGGACGACACTGAATTCGGCCCGCTCATTATCAGCGCTCCCCAGGTGCTCCGGGTGGATAACTTCGGTGACTCCGGCATCGAAATCAAGATACTGGGCGACACCAAGTCGATGAAGCAGTGGATGGTCACCGGCGAATTGCGCCGCCGCCTGAAAAAGGCCTTCGACCAGGAAGGCATCGAGATACCCTTCCCCCATACCAAGCTCTTTTTCGACAACGCTCAACTGGAAAAATACGCCGACCTGGCCCGACTGGCGGAGCTGGCTAAAGCGGAACAGGCGCCTCCGACCGACGACCAGTCGGCTTAAAGCTAAACGGTTTATCCCTCAACCCGGGGTATCCCCTTCATTTTCCAATCCTGTGCGGCACTCTTTCATCTGTCGACACCCTGTGTTTTTTATTTTTCCGTTATTTCCATGAAGCCATTGCCTCGGCGAAAATTGTTCCGATTATTTAATTATTTTCTAATATTTACGCATAAAGTCCTATACTGACTAGCAACTGTAATGAAAACTAAGGACAAGAAACCGGCGGATGAATGATTTGGGCGTTCCAAATGGTCCTGTTTTTCAGCATGGCGTTCAGTATGCAGAGCAATTTACGCATACAGGCCACCAGGGCTACCTTGCGCCGTTTACCCGCGTCCACCAGGCGTTGGTAGAATTCCTTGAGCAAAGGGTTCCAGCGGACAGCCGAAAAGGCCGCCATGTAAACAGCGGTGCGCACACTGCTCCGGCCGCCCCAGATCGACCGTTTGCCTCGCATCTGACCGCTGTCACGATTGAATGGTGCCAGACCGCACAATGCCGCTATCTGTTTCCGGTTCAGATTGCCCAACTCAGGCAGGTCGGAAAGCAAAGTAAGGGCAAGATTCGGGCCTACTCCGGGTACACTTTGCATGATATCGCTTTTCTCTTTCCATTCAGCGTTGGTTTCTATCATACTGCCCGATTCCTTGTTGAGATCATCCAGCTCCTGTTCCAGCCAGCTAATATGCTGTTGAATCCGTTCTTTTACGATGTGATTGGCCTGTCCCAGGCGGTTCTTCTCCGCCGTCAGCATTGTTACCACCTGCCTTCGCCGGGACATGATCGCCGCCAGATGCCGGGTATCTTCATCCGGCAAGACGCGGGGCGCCGGCTTGATGGTGGCGGCGAAGCGGGCGATGACTCTGGCATCCAGGACGTCCGTCTTGGCCAGGAGACCGGTAGAACGGGCGAAGTCTCTGATATGGCGGGGATTGACCACTGCCACGGGGAAACCACGGGCATTCAATTCATAGGTAGCGGCGACTTCGTAACTTCCGGTGGACTCCATAACGATCAGGCTGGGAGAGAGCTTACGCATCAGGTTTGCCAGCTTTTTGAGGCCATTTTCATCGTTGGTAAAGGTCCAATGCTCCTTGCTTTCATGTACCGCTACATCGACGGAGGCTTTGGAGATATCGATACCGATAAAACTTTCCATATCCAGGCATCTCCTTTTTCCCTTATCCCATCCTTGCAGATACGGGCTTTAATAACCCGCGCAACTGTCCGGGCTTTCCGGGATTATTCGGGAGACGACCTTGCTAAATCGCGGTGTTGGGGCACCCAGAGATTATCGATCTGTCTCCCGTCATCAGATATTTTACTACTAGTTAAAGATACAAGTACTTAGGTACGATGTTTTAGTTTATTTTTTATGTTACGGTATATTTAAGTAACACCATTATTAATCTCTAATAATTTTTTCAGGGGCGCGTATGACATCTGGCTGTCAGGAGAGACTGGCGGACATCGTGAAAGAACGGAATAAGCAAGAATGAGAGGCTAATCAAAATGTCGAAATTCCATTCAACCATTACACGAAGAGACTTCATGAAAGCCATGGGATTCACCGGCGCCGTCTGGGGGGCCGCCGCGGCCACCGCCCCAGTATTCCACGACCTGGACGAAGTGGCGGCCTCGGCCAAATCCGTTGGCCCGGCGATGCCCTGGTATGTAAAAAAACGCGACGCTTATAATCCTACCGTACCCGTAGACTGGGACCAGGTCAAACCCTTCGACCAAGATGAAAGAGACACTTGGGTCTATAATGCCCCTGAGCGGCCCGGCCCTGAAGTCTTTGAGGAGCAGATGCTCAAAATCGACCCGGACCTGAACTGGACCGACCCACGAAGACAGGCCATGCAAAGCGGCGCCCGAACAAGCTTTTCCCGAAGTCATTCATACGGGAGCTGGCTGGGAGACCTAGGTGCCAATACCCCGAAAAGAGTGGGTACCCAAAATGGTCCGGAACACTGGAAGAAAACCACCGCCTGCTGACCGGTGCCGCCCGCTTTTTCGGCGCCCAGGGCGTCGGCCCATTGGAACGGGACGACAAATTCATGAAGATGATGTTCAAAAAGATGGGTAGAACAGTCTATTCCTTCGACAGCGGTATCTCCATGGCTGAAGAACGCGACTTGGGCGACCGGATTACCGAAAGAGCGATACCGTCCAGCTATAACTGGGCATTTACATGGATATTCCGCCAACCGATGGACGCGACCATGCGCCAGGCAGGTGGCGGCGGTCAAAGCGACCGAAACCCGTTGCGCCTGGCTGAAAACTGGGCCATGGCCATATCTTACAATCGGATCGACATGGTCGAAGACCGTATCCAGAAATTCCTGATGGGTCTTGGTTATCACGGGGTAGCTGGCGGTATGCGGGGTAATCTGCCCGGCAACTCGGTCGCCATCATGTCCGGATGGGCGGAACATGTCCGGATGGGACAGCCGGTTTCCTTCCCGCGATGGGGTGTTACCCCGCGTGGAACCTACAAGATGATTACCAACTTCCCGTTGCCGCCCGGACAACCGATTGATTTCGGTAACTACGAATTCTGTAAAACCTGTGAAATTTGCTCGGATACCTGCCCATCAGGCTGTATCCAAAAAGGCGATCCTACCTGGGACGGTAACCCGACCGGCAACCCGAGCCAGCAATTAGGGTTCCTGGGCTGGCGCAGTGAACTGGCGCTTTGCCCGCATTGCCCGATCTGCCATCGAATGTGCCCGTTCAACGCCCTCGAAACCGATGGGTCATCGTTCGTGCATGACCTGGTCAAGGTAACAATCACCAACACCTCCATCTTCAATCGGTTCTTCACCAACATGGAAAAAACCTTCAAATATTCCGAACTGCCGGAAGCCGGATATTGGGACGTCTTCGACAAACATCCGGTCTGGGGATGGGACTCCAGAACCTAGGGTCATCGATTAAGTTAAGGAGGATACAGACATGTTTTTTATTGGAATGCTGGTCGCGGCGGTAATTGCCGCTTTAGTCTTCTGGATAATCAAAAAGGGTATCAAAATGACCTGGTATGAATGGGTGCTGGGGGGACTGGCCGTGCTGTTCACCCTCATGACGTTCCAACACTATACTGGTTCACTCAACGAGTATCAGGAAACAGCCGCCACCATCGGCGGATTGATATTCGGCTCCATCACGCTGATACTGTATATAGTAACCATCCAGTTCGTCTGGCGTCACAACAAGGGCTAGGGTTCTGAGATACCCTTAAAGGAGAAGCCGTGGATATCCACGGCTTCTCCTTTTCTATTATCCACCATAAGCAAAGGCTTGCGGCCTGAGGTATAATGAGACAGGCAATATTTCTTAGCCCAGAGGTTATATTTATGGTTATCGCCCGCAAGCCGGATATCGCGGTCCCTAAATTCAACCGAGCGTCGCCTGTCGCCATGCCCCCCTTAACAGACGACCCGGCCGAGGCTCTCCGGCTGACCAACCGCTTCCTGGCAATAGCCAACCGTCATTCGGCGATGCAACCCCTGCTGGATGACTTCGCCACAGAAATAAAGACTATCACCGGGTGCGAAGCGGTCGGCATCCGGGTACTGGACGACCGGGGTCATATCCCCTACCAGTCGTGTAACGGCTTCAGCCCGGAATTTTACCGGGAAGAAAGCGACCTGAACCTGGAAAACGATACCTGCGTCTGTACCGACGTGATAACCGGCAACCGCAAGGCGCACCTGACTGCCTATTATACCGAACACGGCTCATTCTGCATGGGCAGTATCAGCCGCCACCGGGCGGCCAATCCACCAGTACCCGGGGCAAATCCCGGCCGCGGCGCTTGCCGTCGCTTCGGTTACGAAACGCTGGCGCTGTTGCCAATACGGCAGGCCGGCAAGGTCATCGGACTTATCCACCTGGTGGATTCCCAACCGGATCGGGTATCCCCATCCATGGCCAGCCTGTTGGAAAATGTGGCGCTTCAACTGGGTACAGCGCTGGTCAGGGTTCAAATTGAGGAAGAACTGCAAAAATATCGCTGTCGACTGGAAGACATGGTTCTGGAGCGCACCACCCGGCTCCAGGAACTGAATACACAGCTCATCGCCGAAGCGGAGGAACGTCAGAAACTGACCGAATCCCTGCGTCGCAGTGAAGAAAGATTCCGAGCCCTTTTCAATGCCGCCTCAGACGCTATTTTCCTTCACTTCCCCGGCCCCGGCAACCGACCGGGGAAATTCGCCGAAGTCAACGAAGCCGCGTGTAACTTACTGGGCTATACTGCCGATGAACTGTACCGGATGAGGCCGAACGATATCATCGATAAAAAAATCGCGCCGATGACGCCGGCCATGGCTATCGGAAAATTAAAACGGTCCGGTAAATTGTTGCTGGAGTCGGCATTCATCACCAGAGAAGGCGAGAGTCTGCCGGTAGAAATAGCGCTTCACCTGTTCGATTTTCACGGCTCCACGGCGATACTGACCATCGCCAGAGATATACGGCTGAGGCGACAAACGGAAACCAAACTGCGTCAACAGGAAGAGAGGGTCAGCTGTCTGATCAAGGCTTACATCAATGCCCAGGACGAGGAACGGGAGTGGCTGTCGTTCGAGGTTCACGACCGGGTTATTCAGCCGATGGCGGCCATCTACCAGCAGTTACAGGGAATAGTGCCGGCGGCAGAAAGATGCCCTGAAACCCAATATGGACTCAGCCGGGCGATCGAACTGACCGACCAGGTCATCAGAGAAACCCGCTCGGTGATGAAAGAGCTTTATCCTTCAACCCTGAACCGATACGGCCTGCCCGGAATCATCGGTGAGGAACTGGAACGTTTCCGGCACGAGACCGGCTGTCAGGTCATATTCAATCTTGACCCGGCCTACCGAAGTCAGCCGCAATTGGAAAAAACCCTCTACCGGGTTTTCCATGAAGCGTTGCTTAATATCCGGAAATACGCGGCCGCCCCCCGGGTAACCGTTTCCCTGAAACGCCAGGGCAACCTGACAATTATGCGCGTCGCCGACAACGGCATCGGTTTCGACCCCGGCCGCATGAATGACAAGCCGGGTGGACTGGCCTCGATGCGCCGCAGAACGGAACTGCTGGGGGGTATCTTCGAAATAAAAAGCCGGCCGGGCATGGGTACGATCATCGTTTCTCAATTGCCCGACTCCGGTCAGATCCGGGGGGAACATTGATGGAAACCTTGACCGAACCACGGGAAACCATGGAAAAGATACGAGTGCTGATCATTGATGACCACGACGTGGTACGGGAAGGCCTGCGGACGGTTCTCCAGAACGAAGCCGATATGGTGATTGTCGGAGAAGCCGATTCCGGTCGTCAGGGGGTGACTCTGACCGAAGAACTGAAGCCGGATGTAATTCTACTGGACCTGAAGATGCCGGGGATGGACGGCTTTGCGACCGCCAAAGAGATTATCGAGCATTTCCCATCCGCTAAGATCATCATGCTGACCGGATATGAAAGCGACCTTTATGCCGCCGAAGCGACCGAAACCGGAGTTCACGGATTCATGGGCAAAAACACACCGCGCAAACTCCTGCTCAACAGCATCCGGGTGGTCAACGACGGCGGTACGGTGTTCAATTACACCGATATGTTGCATGCCGACCTGTCCGACAATCCGCCGATACCGGGTTCGACCGGTTCATCGTCCGGGCCTGAAATACTGCTCAAATCCCGGGAGAAGCAGGTGCTGGATTTGATTGTCAAAGGCCTGACCAACAAGGAAATAGCCATGAAACTGGGACTGGCCGAAGTCACGGTCAAGAAAATCATCGGCCATCTGCTTCATAAACTCAATGCCGCCAACCGTACCCAGGCGGCGCTGGCGGCCAAGCAATTGGGATTGAGCTAATGTTATGTCCTAGAGACACTAAATCGCTAGCCAGAATTTCGTTGCTCCTATCGTGTCAAGGTGATCCTCCTTAACCTGTGCAGTTTTCAAATAATTTTGTAACAACCAGCCATTCCATATTAGTATTATTTACTTCGTTGTATTTTTATTGTCATTATTTCTAGGCATAATGGCGGATACCCACTAGTGTGTTCATATGTTATTATCTTAACCATCAACGTTATTAATTCAAATCTATTGATTAATCGGCTACCATTTAAAGGCGAGAATCAATTAAGCCAGCAAAAATACGTAATCGGAGGTAAAGAAAGTGACTAAATTCCACAGTACCGTCAGCAGAAGAGACTTCATGAAGGGCCTTGGCCTGGCCGGCGCAGGGTTAGGAAGTGCGGCTCTGGTAGCACCAGGTTTCAAAGACCTGGATGAAGCCATTGGCGCCACTAATAACAGCCCAAAACCCTGGTGGGTCAAAACAGTAGATCAACCCATGGTGGACATCGACTATAGCCTGATGGAGCGGTATGATCAGCGTGAAGGTGCTTTTCAGATCGGCCTTCAAAGATACTTCGGTAACGGGGATGTTGCCCAGGGAACAATCGTTGTCAATGAACAAAATAAACTTGCCGGTGAAGCCGGCGCGAAATTATTTAATGAAGGTAAACCCGGATATGCCTTACGAGACGTAGCTTTAACCACTGCCAGAGGAGCTATGTCCGGTGGTTATAGCTTTCTGGGACGTCAAAAAGCTGCTACTCCTCAAGATCGCGGAGTAGCAAAGTGGCAAGGCAACCCCGAAGAGAACTTCAACATGCTTCGTAATGCCGCCAAAATCTGGGGTGCCACTCACTTTAACGTGGTTGAACTTGAGCCCGGAACAACGAAGAAATTTGTCTGGTCATGGGACCATGACGGCAGGAAAATTGAGTTTGAAGATGTAGACGTACCTTACTTAACTGCAGATAAAAAGGCTATCCCCAACGCTATTCGATACGCTGTAGTTTTCTATGTGCCCGGATCGATTAGAACCAACACGAGAGTAGCTGAAGCCATGGGGGATATCGCCCGTTGTTACGAGCACTTCTTCAACATACAGAATCAGTTAATGGAGTTTATCAGAGGGTTGGGCTACCAATCAGTAGGACAAACGTCCAATCAATCTCTAACCACCAAAACGGCAATGGCCGTCTTGGGCGGCAGTCATGAGCAATCCCGCATGCTGAGCGCTATTGCACCCATTGCGGGCCCAACTCCGCGACCAGGTATGCTTTTTACAGATTTACCTTTAGCGCCAACCAAGCCTATTGACGCCGGTATCCACCGCTTCTGCGCCACCTGCATGAAATGCGCCCATGTCTGCCCAACCAAATCCATATCGTTTGATAAAGAACCCACTTATGAAATTATCGGCGGTTTCAACATGAAAGGCGCAAAGAGATTCCAGGTCAACGGCGCTACTTGCCGCGCCGGTGCAAATGACGGTGTAGTTAACCCTTGCCGCTTGGGCAACTGGAACACCTGTATGCGCCAGTGTACCTTCTCCAAGCTGGATGATGCTATGATTCACGAGATCATTCACATGACCGTATCATCTACATCACTTTTCAACGGCTTCTTTGCAAATATGGATGATTTCTTCGGGTACAATACACCTATAACTCCTGACGAATGGTGGACGGAAGACATGCTACCCTTTGACCAGGACCTGACTCAGGGACAATGGACAGGAACTTAGAAGCAACATATCATATCTGACAGTCCAAAATTAAACACGTTCATAGAGAGGCTCGCTTTGAAGCGAGCCTCTCTTATTTTATTTTGAGCCAGGAAACTGATTGGACTAACTTCACCCTGTTTATACTGCAGTATACATACTTTAGTATATTTTCTCATTATACCAAATGCTTAGACTTATTAGTCCTTTAGTACGATGTTTTTCTGATTGATACCTGTTAGTGTAAATGGGTGAGGTGCAGAGTCATGCCATTAACAAGAACAAAACCACATACTGAACTCAGACAAAGAAATTTAGCCATATATAAAGACTATCTGGCTGGCCCGGTAGTGTCCCGTCAAGTGGTGTAAATTCATCATTGGTGGTTTCCCGAATAATCAAGCTGGTAAAGCCATGATCAGGGGTTCCTCCTGCGCCCCTTCCAGCGTTTTCTTCATCGAATCCAAAGAAAAGTAGCGTCGTCCGACCTCCCACTCGTCCTGCTGTTCCATTAACACCGCCCCAATCAGCCTGATTACCGATTGGCTGTTGGGAAAGATGCCGACCACATTACTGCGGCGCTTGATTTCCTTGTTCAGTCTCTCCAGGGGATTGGTAGAGTACAGTTGCCGCCAGTGTTCCCGGGGGAAGGCGGTATAGGCCAGGATATCCGGTTCTGCCTCTTCCAGTTGGTCGGCAACAGGACCGAATCGGAGTCTGAGGTTATCGGCTACCCGGCGGAGCTGGCTGCAAGCGCTGTCGCGGTCAGGTTGAGCGAAGATGGTACGGATAGCGGCAGATACCATAGCCTGGGCGCCCCGTGGCACTCTGGCCAGCGCATTGCGCATGAAGTGCACCCGGCAACGTTGCCACGATACCCCGGTGAGTACCGTGCTGATGGCTTCCTTCAGCCCCAGATGAGCATCACTGATTACCAGCATCACCCCGCTCAAACCACGGCTGACCAGCCCCCGCAGAAACTCTTTCCAGAATACACCGTCTTCACTGGGGCCGACCTCAAGCCCGATGATCTCGCGTTCTCCGGTTTCCCGGACGCCGTAGGCGATAATTACCGCCTGACTGACCACCCGCCCGGTATCCCTGACCTTGACGTAGGTCGCATCCAGCCACAGATAGGGATAACGCCATAACAAAGGCCGGTGACGCCATCGTTCCACTTCATCGTCCAGAGCCCCGCATATTCGCGATACCTCGCTCTTACTGACCCCGTTAAGACCCAGTGACTGAACCAGAGATTCCACCTTGCGGGTGCTGATGCCCAACACATAGGCTTCCTGGATTACCGCCAGCAAGGCATGTTCCGCCCGGCGCCGGGGCTCGAGTAAGCTGGGAAAATAACTGCCGTCCCGCAACCGGGGAATCGCCAAGGGTATCGTGCCGGCCCGGGTGTCCCAGATACGCCCCCGGTAGCCGTTACGGTAGGTTAAACGACCGTCACTGCGCTCATGTTTCTCAGCTCCGGTCTTCTGCTTAACCTCAAGCTCCATGACCGCTTCGGCCAGCATTTTCACCCCTTCTCTCAGAAAATCAAGATCACCGTCGCTTCCTGACTTGCGTAGCAGTTCCAAAAGTGTCATCCTGTCTTTGGCCATTGTTGTGGTTACCTCCTGAAAGTCTTTGTTGTTATTTTCTTTCAAGAAACCACACAATGGCCTGCTTTTTCAATTCCAGGAATTTACACCACGTACGGGGATTCTACTGTAAGAACTTTGGCGATGACAACTGTGCTACTCGATGCCAAGGCGATTCCTAAGAACAGGGCATCTATTAAAGGCCAACCAAGCATGCGCCCGATAACGAAACTGAGCGCAAACATCCAAGCTATCTCGATCAGTGAGATAACGGCATAGGTTTTGATGCCGATCTTCCTCAGTTTATCTAAAGGAAACTCAAGACCGATTCCAAATAACAGTAAAATAACACCCAATTCCGCTGCGGCTTCCAGGACTTCCGGCTGATTGATGAAGCTAAAAGGTGGAGTATAGGGGCCTATGAGAATGCCCGCAATAAGATAACCCAAGATCAACGGTTGTTTGAGTCGGTGGAAAATGAATGAGATAGGATGGATAAAACGGACACCAAAGTCAGGTAAAATAGAGAGACGGAGGTGTCAGGATGGAAAGGATTCCACACGGGAAGTATACGAGGGAGTTCAGGCTGGAAGCGGTGAAGCTGGTGACAGAGGATAAATTGTCTGTGGCGGAAGCTGCCAGGCGGCTGGCACTGCCGTCAAACACCTTGGACAACTGGCTCAGGAAACACAGAGCCGGCAAGCTTGAAGAAGTGGGCAAGTCATACCGGCCGCTGACAGAAGTAGAGATGGAGCTGGCCCGGGT